>JAEYXG010000137.1 GCA_023428585.1 Bacteroidota bacterium | reverse complement strand
GGTTATATCAAACTCACCAGATTTGCCAGAACCTCCATGACAGAAATGAAGGAATCAATTGCCAAGTTGAAGGAGCAGGGAATGAAAAACCTTATACTGGATCTGCGCAACAACTCTGGAGGTTTTCTTGATATTGCCGTTGATCTTTCTGATGAATTCCTGACATCACAACGACTCATAGTATATACTGAAGGCCTCAGAAGCCCCAGAATAGATTTCAGAGCCACCAACAAGGGCAGTTTCGAACAGGGGAAGCTTATAGTGATGGTTAATGAAGGAAGTGCCTCGGCAAGTGAAATTGTGGCTGGTGCAGTGCAGGACTGGGACAGAGGGTTGGTTGTTGGACGCAGATCATTCGGCAAAGGATTGGTACAAAGGCCTTTTAATCTGCCTGACAGTTCAGTGATCAGACTCACAACAGCAAGATACTATACGCCATCAGGCAGGAGTATTCAAAAACCCTATGAAGATGGTTCAGAAGACTATTATGAGGACTTGACAAATAGATTTAAACATGGAGAATTCGTGTCGGCCGACAGTATTAAGTTTCCTGATTCATTGAAGTATTATACTCCGGCAAAACGTGTGGTTTATGGCGGTGGTGGTATTATGCCCGATGTCTTTATTCCTCTTGATACTACTTCAAGTTCAAGGTTTTATACTGATCTATGGCGTAAGTCGGTATTTAATGATTTTGTTCTTGGGTATTTGGAACAGAATAGAAATAGAATAAGCAGAGATTATAAGAGCTTTGAGTCATTCAAGAGCGGCTTTAATATTGATGAGCCAATAATTGAACAATTCTTGTCGTTTGCAGCCGGCAAAGGTGTTACACCTGAAGATGACTCAATGGAGAAATCTGGGAAAGAAATAAAGCATATCATTAAAGGAATTATTGCACGAAACCTTTTTGATACCAACAGCTATTTCGATATCATAAGCCCGATTGACAATGAGTTGATGCATGCAAAGCAGGTGATGGAAGAAGGTACTCTTTTCCAAAAGCTTAGTATTGCCCACTAATCTAAAATATCGATAATGAAAAGGCAGACTCATTGTCTGCCTTTTTTTGTTGCGTTTTGCCTGATTTTTGAATTTTATGGCTGTGTAATTATTTAATCTTTATATTTGTTTGTCCTATAAAAACTCATAATCATTACTTCATGGCAGATATTTCAACAAACTACATGGGATTAAATCTGAAGAGCCCTGTAATCGTTGGCAGTTCAGGTTTAACTAACAAGTTAGATAATCTGAAGACCTTTGAGAAGTTCGGTGCCGGTGCTATTGTACTAAAATCGTTGTTTGAAGAGCAAATCCGTCAGGAATTGAACCTTCATATTCATGAAGAGCAAATAAACCTCCAATATCCGGAAGCTTATGATTACATTGCGAATTACAGTAAGGAACACCATGTTGACAATTATTTGGAGTTAATAAGGCAAGCGTCATCAAGTTGCGAAATCCCAATTATTGCGAGTGTAAACTGCATATCAACCGATGAATGGATCTCGTTTGCCCGAAAAATAGAAGATGCCGGTGCAAGTGCAATAGAATTGAACGTTTTTGTTCTGCCTAGTGATCCGGCCATGGATAGTACTAGAAATGAACAGCAGTATTTTGATATTCTCAATCAGGTACTCGGCACGGTAAATATACCGGTTTCAATAAAGATCAGTTCGTACTTCTCGTCTCTTGCTAAAACGGTTACTGAATTGTCGTGGACTGGAATTAAGGGGATCGTTATGTTTAACCGATTCTATTCGCCTGATATTGATATTGATGAAATGAAGGTGATAACTTCAAATGTATTCAGTACTTCTGAAGAAATAACCACTTCGCTTCGATGGGTAGCTATGCTTTCAAACAGATTGCATTGTGATGTATGCGCTTCCACAGGAATCTTTGACGGTACAGGTGCAATTAAACAGATGCTTGCCGGGGCAAAAGCCGTACAGATTGTATCAACCCTTTACAAGAATGGATTTGAAAGAATAACAAGAATCAATCATGAAATTGAATCGTGGATGGTTAAAAATAATTACCAAAAAACATCTGATTTCATTGGAAAGCTTGGCATCTCTATCAATGATAATCCGGCGGCATTTGAAAGAGTGCAGTTTATGAAATATTTTTCAGATATAGAGTAAATTACGATTATTATTGCTCGGAATTAAAATAGTAATGCAAAGAATAGCTTTAATGACATTAAATTTTAATAGTTACGTTTATGAATAAAATCCTTGTAGTTGATGATGATGTTACGTTTTGCCTAATGCTTGAGACTTTCCTCAACAAACAAGGATATAAGGTTGAACAGTCGTTTTCATATAATGACGCGGTAAAGAAAATAAAATCATTTAAACCGGAAATAGTACTTACTGATCTTAGGTTACCTGATAGCAACGGTATTGAAGTCCTCAAGGTCGTGAAGCTTGAGAGTCCTCAGGTGCCGGTAATACTGATGACAGGTTATGCCGACATAAGGACGGCCGTGCAGGCCATAAAACTGGGTGCTTTTGATTATGTGGCAAAACCGGTGAATCCGGATGAAATCTTATCGACTATCAAGAGGGCACTAAGTCCTACTGATCAAAATACAATAGCCCGTAAGCGTGTTGGCAAAAAATCAGATTTCTTTGTTGAAGGGTTTAGTTCATCAGCCAAGAAGATTAATGAATATGTAAGTTTAGTGGCCCCAACAGATATGTCGGTGCTAATTATGGGTGAAAGTGGTACAGGCAAGGAATTCATTGCCAGGAAGATTCATTCGGAGAGCCTACGTTCAGATAAAGCCTTTATAGCCATAGATTGTGGTGCATTGCCTCGTGAATTGGCCGGTAGTGAATTGTTTGGGCATTTGAAAGGCTCCTATACCGGAGCTTTCACTGATAAGGCAGGGCAATTTGAAGCTGCCAATGGTGGTACGATTTTCCTTGATGAGATTGGTAACCTTAGCTATGAGATTCAGATTCAGCTTCTGAGAGCTATTCAGGAGAGAAAAATAAGAAGAATAGGATCAACGGGAGAGGTTGCTATTGATGTAAGGATTATTACCGCTACCAATGAAGATTTACGTCAGGCAGTTGCTAAAGGTGACTTCAGAGAAGATCTATATCATCGAATCAATGAATTCGCCATACAGGTTGCACCACTCAAACAACGACCTGATGACCTCATGCTTTTTGCCAATCATTTTCTGAGCCAGTCAAATGTTGAACTAAATAGGAATGTAGAGCACATTGATAAAGCAGTCTATGAGATATTTTCAAGCTATTCATGGCCAGGAAACTTCAGAGAGCTCCGAAATATCATTAAAAGAGCGGTACTGCTTACCAGGGGTGATACGATTTTGATGGATACTTTACCTGAAGAATTAATTAGTGAAGCTCAACATTATACTCCTTCAGAGATTTCTTCTTCCAGTACGATTGAAAATACTTTACAACCCGCATTTGAACATAGTCCACCAGTCTTGCTTAGAGATGCCGCCCAGCGTGGAGAGCGTGAATTAATAATCGCTACCCTTGAAAAGGTTAGATTCAATAAGTCAAAAGCTGCCAAGATATTAAATGTTGACAGGAAGACACTTTACAATAAAATGAAGCAATACAATATTCCCTTACAGTAAATTATTGAAGGGATGAGGATTGTAATTGATTTAATTTCAAGCTTATTTCTGAAAGGCATTTTATACTCTGATCAAGAGTGCTGGCGATGAGATTTTCATCTATTTGCTCCTCCTTGCATATCAACTCCAGTTTCTTTAAATGATTGGCAGTGGTTTTTACTTCCAATAGTCGCATATTCGGCAGTATTCTGTGTGAAAGCAGGGAAAGTTTTGCATAGTCCCTACTTTGAAAGGCATGGCGCATTTCATCAACCGTTGAATCAATATTGGCATTAAGTGATGATAATATCCTTTTAAGAGAATCTTCATCATTACCTGTAAATTTTCTGAAATTGGAAATGTTAGGCTTGTCGTCACCCTCTATTGCTGTTTGTTTTGCCGGTAAATGTTCATGTTCCGTTATACTATTTGCGAGTAAATTTTCAGGCGTAATAATATTGTCAGATTTTTTTACAGGTGATACCGAACGTTCAAGTTGATCAAGGCCGGTTAAGGAATGATTTGGGTTTACCCTATCAGTATTCAGTTTCTCAGAGACAGAACCGAATACCTTTATTATTTCCTGCTTTTTGAATGGTTTAAGCATAAAATAATCCATTCCTATCTTCTTGTATCTTTCAATATCACTAACATCGGCATGTGCAGTCAATCCAATTACTATTGGCATCTGATGGTTTCCTTCACTGCATATTTCTCTGATTTGTCCAACAAACTCAGGCCCACTGATTCCCGGCATTTGAACATCAGTTATAATCAGATTGTACGCTCCATTGGCTTGTTTGTACTTATCAACCGCTTCCAATCCATTTGAAGTGACAACAACAACAGAATTGAAGTTCTTAAGAATATCGGCGATAAGAATAGCCGTAGTATCATCGTCTTCAGCCAATAATACCTTTGCTCCCTTAAGGTTGATTTCACCTGTATTCTCGGATGTGTTAACTATCTGTGTATCGCCATGATATACGGGCAATTTTAAATTTATAGAAAAGATAGTTCCTTTACCCATGCTGCTTGATACCTTGATGGTGCCATGCATCAAGCTGATTAGTTTACTACTTATAGCCAAGCCTAAGCCAGAACCTCCATATTTACGGGTAATTCCGGGATCCACCTGTGTGAACTCCTCAAAAATTGCTTCCAGTTTATCATTTGGAATACCTATTCCGGTATCTGCGACGCGCACTTTAATATGGGCAAATTTGCCCTCATTTAAAATAGATGCTTTTGTTTGCAGAATGACTTTTCCTTTATCAGTGAATTTGATACTATTGCTAAGGAGATTGATAATTACTTGTTTTAGACGAAGTGAATCACCCAACAATTCGAGTGATGGTAGATCTTGATCAAGTATTATTTCCAGTTTTTTATCCTTAGCTCTTTGTTCAAGGGTTTCAAATGCTTCGGCGAATAAAGACGAAGGATCAAACGGCTTTTCTTCAAGTTCAATTTTTCCACTGTTGATTCTAGAAAATTCAAGTAAGTCGTTTATTAATTCAAGAAGATGCTCAGAAGAGGTGTTGACATACTTTAGATACCTGCTTTGTTCTTTGTCAAGTGG
>JAEYXG010000354.1 GCA_023428585.1 Bacteroidota bacterium | reverse complement strand
CCACTTGGCAGGGTTGGCTGTGCCTACTATTTCAAGTCCGTAGTTGGTTTCCTTGCTGATATTGAATGGCTTGGTTATGGTGACACCATCTGGGCGATTGGGATCAGCCAGTAAACTTATCTCTTCTACTTCATCATTAGTATAACGGTAGAATAGGCTGGCAGTAAGTGAATTGGTTTTCCAATATTGTAGTAATCCCAATTCTATTGAATTTGTAAACTCAGGTTTTAGTTCTGGATTTCCAGTCCGCAAGTTTAGTGAATCAGCATAATCAACATAAGGGTTCATGTCTCGGGGTGATGGTCGGCGCACCCTGCGACTATAGCTCAACTGAAGCTCCTTCTTGTTGCCTATATCATACTGCGTATGAAATGAGGGATACAGGCTTGTATATTGAGTTTTAAGTGATGAATCGGCGTTGGTTAATCCAACAACTGAATGAGTAAATGCTTGTTCCATCCTTAATCCGGCCTGGTAACGAAATTTTTTCCACGAGTTGGCATAAATACCATAAATGGCATATATCTGCTCATTGTAATCATATTTATTGCGCAAAGCTTCCTGGCTTACCCAGGATTCATCCGAGGGTTGAAAGTTCTTGTAATCATAGTTCATTAACATATCTCTTACACTTGCCTTATATCCTGCCTCAATTCTACTCCCCGTTGCCATAGGATAAATATAATTACCCTGAATTGTAAGCATTTGATTTTTATTGTCAGAAACATTCCATTGTTTACTGGCTGATGTGGGTAAGGTAATGTCGTTAATATCAAAATTATTCTGGTTGATGTACGAGTCACTATTCATCTTGTTGTCATTGAAGATGATGTCGTTGGTAAATTCTCTGCCTTTTTGAGTAAACAAGTGCTTATATGATAGATTGTATTCAAAAGCATCAATAGTCCTATCAGATTCATTTGACCTGCTAAAAAAACGATTTAGACTGTCATTTGTAAAAGAACGGTTTAAAACATCACCACCAAATACAAAATTCATATCCCTCTTTGTTGCGCTCAGGGTCAGGTTATTTCTGGTATCAATGAAATAGTCAATACCACCACTGATGCTGCGCATATTCCTTTCCATATTGCCTTCGTCTGACTGCTCAAGAATATTTACGGTTTCTCCATAATTGGAAGTTCTCACACTTTCAGAGTTTCTTTCCATCTTATGGAGTCTACTATCCACATTTATGAATGCATTGAATTTATCGTGTCTATAATTGAGGGCCAATGATCCATTATATTTATTCCATGTTCCTGCATTAAGTGAGACCATGCCATTGAAACCCTGCAATGTTTTCTTCTTCAATACTATATTAATTATACCTGAAGTGCCATCAGGGTCATATCTTACTGAAGGGTTAGTGATAACTTCCACGCTTTCAATGGCACTGGCCGGAATCTGGTTCAATAGGTCACTTGCTGCAATGCCTGCCTGGCTTGAGGGTTTTCCATCAACAAGTAATGTAATATTTGAATTCCCTCTAAGGCTAATATTCCCTTCAGAATCAACTTCCACTGATGGTACATTTTCCATTACATCAGTTGCGGTGCCGCCTCCCATTGTCATATTCTTATCAACAGTTATTATCTTCTTATCAAGATTATTAGTAATCAATGATCTTTCTGATGTGATTTCAACACCCTTTATCGAAGAGGCTTTTGGTTGTAATTCAATATCACCAATTTTTATATCAGCACTTCTTGCCGATATTTCGAGTTTTGATATATCCTTGTTTTCGTATCCTATAAACTGGATTCTCAAATAATATCTACCGGGTTTCAGTGACCTAAGTACAAATCTACCCTTGTTATCAGTTATAGTGCCGGTAACCATGGCTGAATCTCTCTGACTAAAGAGAATAACATTAGCATATTCTACATGTTCAGCTGTAATTTTATCGTGCACGGCGCCTGATATAACACCATATTCCTGGTTGCCATTTCCGTTTGAAGCACGATTTGATTGTTGATTATTCTGACCAACAGAAATAAGTGAATATGAGCTAATTGTTAGAATTACTAATAGTTTGGTGAGAGATTTGAACATTGTTGTATTCTATTTTTAAATTGAACGTGCAAAAGTAGTCTAAATGTAAAGGCAGTGATGAATTATAAGGATTTTTAACAAATAGTTAACCCATATCCAATATCATTGTAGTGCTATTAAAAATGATCAGTAAAATCAATCTTCAAAATCCTTAAAAAGCTTTCAACAAACATTAGTAACGATAAGCTTAAAATTCTTTCGCTTGCTTGTTAATTAATTTAAATATTTGTATTTTTACTGATAGATTCCAAAAATCCCGGTTATGGAACACACAACAATTGAGCGCTTTGGATGTCTCGAAAAAGAAGAAATACTTCGTTGCCTTGACAACGACAAGTTAATCCCGAATGCTTGTATCCTTGAGTCAGAATCACCGTTCAGGGGATATTATGAGCGGTTCACTTATGAGCATAAACCTCTATATCTTTATTTAATTCTAGAGGGGCATTATTCGCTGGAAAAAATTTGGCGTATTATTCTTAAAGTGCGCAAGTGCTTTAAACATAAGTTTGATGCTGTTCCAGGCTTCCTTGAGATATTTGATAACCGTGTGCAGATTATACGAATAAGGAACCTGGAGCAATTTGACCATATTATTGAATTGCAAAAACTGTTTGCTGAAGAGGGATTGGTGTTTCATAAGAAAATGAAAAAGGTGGATGGCGACACTGGTATCGTCAGGCTTGAAAAGTCATTCTTTCTTGAGCCTATCGGCGATATGATGTACTTTGATGTCTTTGAACCTCATCATGGATATTTCATCATCCCACAACACTTCTCATGGGCTAAGTTCAAGGAGATCACTGCCGAAGTGCAATTTGACATTAATCTGCTTTACTTTGATGCTGCAAATGCTTTTTTCTATGAAAATCATAGCATAATTGACATGGTAAGAATATACAGGGAAGGTTTAGACAGAGATAAGCTCTTTGCAATAAGGAATGGTTATTATCAGGTGATTAATAGCGCAATGGATAAAGTTGAACAGAAATAGCCTAAAACAAAAAACGTCAACCTGAAAGTTGACGTTTTTTGTTTTAGCTCAAACATTTAAATCAATTGTTGTTTTGCTTCTCTGCTTTTGATGACCTGTGATATTATAATCTGATTCATTTCTCAAAAGCAAATCATTAGCCATTAATTGATTAGGTTTTGTGTTAATTGAGTCCCCGTTTTTTAAGGAGAGCATCAATCTTTGGTTCCTGACCCCTGAACTTTATGTATTGAGTCATTCCTTCATCATCTCCTGATTCAGTCAAGCAATTTTTCCTGAAGCCTGCTGCAAGTTCCTGATTGAAGATATCACCCGATTGCTTGAAGTAATCGAATGCATCAGCATCAAGTACTGCTGCCCATAAGTATACATAGTAACCGGCAGCATAACCACCGTTGAAGATATGAGAGAAGTATGTTGACCTATAGCGTGGCCATATTTCACTTGGCAATCCAATTGCATCCATTGCCTGTTTTTCAAATCCAGGTACATCAGTCAATGAAGCCGGAGCATTCATTTCATGCAGTTGCATATCCAATATGGAAGCTGCTATATATTCCACATTATCAAATCCCTGATTGAAGAGACCGCTGTTCTGAATCTTTGATATTAATTCTTCAGGTATAACTTCTCCTGTCTTGTAATGTTTTGCATACATACGGAGCACTTCAGGTTCACCTGCCCAGTTCTCCATAACCTGTGATGGCAACTCTACATAGTCAGTTGGTACGCTGCCTGCAGTGCGTGAATATTTCCCTTCAGTAAACAGCCCGTGAAGACCATGGCCGAATTCATGAAACAGCGTGGTAGTTTCATCCCAATTAAGAAGTGATGGGGTGTCGCCGGATGGA
>JAEYXG010000240.1 GCA_023428585.1 Bacteroidota bacterium | reverse complement strand
ATTATTACTACAGGTTTTGATTTGAAGCACCTCTGTTTGGCATTATTCAATCCGTCAATCACTGCTTTCATATCATTGCCTTTCATTTCCATCACATCCCAGCCAAAGGCTTCCCATTTGGCACTTAAGTCTCCTAATGGCATCACCTTGTCGGTAGGCCCGTCAATCTGTTGCCCATTGCAATCAATGGTTGCAATGAGGTTGTCAACTTTATGGCCTGCAGCAAACATAGCCGCTTCCCATATCTGGCCTTCATCCAATTCGCCATCACCGTGCAATGTATAAACCAGACTATTGTCGCCGTTGAGTTTTTTAGCCATAGCTGTTCCAATTGCAACTGAAAGGCCTTGGCCTAGTGAGCCACTGGCTACCCTTATGCCCGGTAATCCTTCAGCAGTAGCAGGATGACCTTGTAAGCGTGTATTGATTTTTCTGAATGTTGCCAATTCTTCAACAGGAAAATAACCTTTTCTTGCAAGCACACTATACCATAATGCCGATAGGTGTCCGTTACTCAAGAAAAAGACATCTTCATTGTTTCCTTCCATCGTAAATTTACCGGAGTCCTGTTTCATGATTTCAAAATAAAGAGCTACCATGAATTCAGTACATCCAAGAGCTCCTCCCGGATGACCTGATTGTACGGCATGTACCATGCGCAGAACATCTCTTCGCACTTGTGTGGCAGTTTTTTCCAGGGTCATCAAATTATTCATAGGCTATTTTTTGGCAAATTTATTCCTTTTTTATTGCCATTTCTGAATTGTTGATTAAAAATAGAAACTGTTGAAAAGATTCGCATTACCTTTGACCTGGTCTTCGTTAACCACTTTATTTATGCGTAAGAGACTTTTTCTGTTAGAATAGCAGCCATTTTTATCCACGCATGAAGTCAGTGTTTTGAATTCCGTTTTATTCGGTTATTGATTAATATTGTTGCTTGAAAATAAATGTTAGTATTTTTCTCCTATGATTCCACTTCCTGTTAAAATTAGAGAATTTTCCCTTGTAACCATTCTTTTATTGTCAATTAATCCTCTTTTTTCTCAGATTTCTATTAAGGAAAAATGGGTTGATTCGGTTTTTAATACGTTGACCCCCGATCAAAGGATTGCACAGTTGTTGATGATCAGGGGTTATTCAAATCGTGATGCGCTGTATACTGATGATCTTGTCAAGCTTGTTGCGGAATTAAAGCTGGGTGGAGTCTGTTTTTTTCAGGGAGGGCCGGTTCGTCAGGCTATTATTTCCAATAGAATTCAGGAAAACACTTCAGTACCTGCATTTATAGCCATTGATGGTGAATGGGGGCTGGGCATGCGGCTTGATAGTTCGTTCTCCTTCCCAAAGCAAATGACGTTGGGTGCAATAAGAAATGATCAGTATATCTACGAGATGGGGAGTGAAATTGCCCGGCAGCTGGTACGATTGGGCATTCACATGAATTTTGCTCCTGTTGCTGATATAAACAACAATCCATTGAATCCTGTAATCAATGCCCGCTCCTTTGGTGAAAACCGCCTTAGGGTTGCTGAGAAATCATATTTCTATATGAAGGGTATGCAGGATGCCGGTATTATTGCAGTCGGCAAGCATTTCCCGGGTCATGGTGATACCGACACTGATTCACACTATAGCTTACCTATTATTGATAAGTCAAGAACTCTTATTGATTCTATTGAGCTTTTTCCTTTCAGATATTTGATTGACAGAGGTATTAAGGGTATCATGGTTTCACATCTTCGGGTACCGGCACTGGATACTGCGTCAAAGTCTATCGCTACCTTGTCGGAACCTATTCTTCAGGATCTTCTTAGAAAAGAGATGGGTTTCAGGGGCATGATAATAACAGATGGCATGGATATGAAAGGGTTGGTCGATTTCTCTGATGTTGGCAATGTTGAGGCCGATGCCCTGAAAGCCGGCAATGATATTCTTCTTTTACCCGTTGATGCCCGGGCAGCCATACGCAATATATGCAATGCCATCGATCGGGGATATGTTACTCAAAAACTGATAGATGAAAAATGTCGCCGTGTATTGACTTGGAAATATGAGTGTGGATTGTCAAAACCCCAAAATATTGAGTTGGAAGGCTTAATCAATGATCTCAACACCCAGAATGCACGGTTGATTGCATTGCGTTCCAATGAAAGGGCTATCACAATGGTGAAGAATAATTTGAACCGAGTACCGGTTAGATATCCCGATACCTTGAGGATTGCCACGCTGGTTATTGGAGATACCGTTATTACACCTTTCCAACAAATCCTGGCAAAATATGCTCCGGTTACTCATTTCAACCTGCCTGCCAATCCTACAAATATCCAAAAGGATTCAATCAGCTGTTTGCTGGAGCCATTTAACCTTATTATAACCGGATTCACTCGTTCAAGTGATTTGCCGCAAAAGCGTTTCAATGTAACGGAATCGGCTGCAGCCTACATTGATTCACTGGCCGCAACTAAGTGTATGATACTGAGCCTCTTCGCAAGTCCTTATTCGCTTGATTTCTTCAAAAATACTGATCAGATCGAGAGTATAATTGTATCATATCAGGATAATGCATTAATGCAGGAGTTAACGGCCCAGGCAATTTTTGGTGGCAGAACCATCGATGGTCAATTGCCTGTATCGGCAAATGCTTTGTTCAGAGCAGGCTGCGGCCTGGAAACCAATGAAAAACTGCGGGTATCCTTTGCTATGCCTGAGGAGCTCATGATTGCCGCCGATGATCTGAATCCTATCGACAGTATTGTCATGGATGCAATCAATCAAAAGGTATTCCCTTGTGCTCAGGTCGTTGTAATTAAGAATGGTAGAGTGATCGTGAATAAAGCTTATGGATCACAAACCTATGAAAGCAAGGTCCCACTAAGGACTGATGACTTGTTCGACCTGGCCTCATTGACCAAGGTATTGGGAACAACCATGATGGCAATGAAGCTTAAAGATAATATGCTTATTAATCCTGATAAGAAGTTGAGCTTTTATTATGATAAGCTTAAGAAATCAAACAAGAAGGACATCACCATTAAACAGATCATGGCTCATGAAGCCCGACTTCAGTCTTTTATTCCTTTTCACCAGGGATTCAGCACTGATACCTCCAAACCATTGAATGAGCTTATGGCACGCCATTACAGTATAAATTATTCACATAGGATTGCTGATAACCTTTATGGCAGGAATGACCTGCCTGACATCATCATTGATTCGATCGTGAAATCGGGTCTGCTGGTTAATAAAGGATATAAATACAGTGACTTGGGCTTTATTCTCCTGACAAGGGCTTTCGAACAGATTGTTGATCAACCGTTCAGCCATTGGCTTAATAAGAATTTTTACAGTAGAATGGGATTGCCAACCATGGGTTTCAACCCACGCGACAGGTATAGCCTGAAGAGAATTGTACCAACAGAACTTGACCGGACTTTCAGAAGGCAACTGGTACATGGCGATGTACATGACCAAACAGCAGCATTGTTGGGTGGAGTGGCTGGTAATGCAGGTTTATTCTCTGATGCCCTTGATGTTGGAATTTTGATGCAGATGCTTTTACAAAACGGTAAATATGCTGGTGAATCCTATATCGATTCTACAACTGTGGCTGAATTTACTGCTGCCCAATTCCCGGGAAGGGGCAATAGGAGAGGCGCAGGCTTCGATAAACCTCCCTTGAAACCGGGTGACCCCAGTCCTGCATGTGAGTCAGTCTCTGCCGATAGCTACGGTCACAGTGGATTTACAGGTACTTATTTATGGGTTGACCCCGCTGAACAATTGGTTTATGTTTTTCTCAGTAACCGCGTTTATCCGGATGCCGGAAATTCGAAAATCACCCAACTGAATATTCGTACCAATATTCATGAAGCAATTTATAAGGCAATAAGGAAGAGTGATAAATCAAAATCGTCATCTTTGGTTGAACAGTAATCGGTTTTAATTGTTCTTGGGTTACTTTTTGAAATTAATTGACAATTTATAAAATAGATAATATGGCAAACATTACTTTGGGAGGCAATCCCATTCACACCATTGGTTCATTACCCGAAATTGGAACCATGATTCCTGATTTTAAACTTGTTAAATCAGATTTAAGCGTCCTTACTTACAATGATTTAAAAGGCAAAAAGGTAATTTTCAACATTTTCCCCAGCCTTGATACATCTACCTGTGCTGCATCTGTAAGGCAATTTAACGTAAAAGCCGCTTCTCTTGACAACACCGTGGTAGTATGTGTATCAAAGGATCTGCCATTTGCACATAACCGTTTTTGTGTTGCTGAAGGCATTAAGAATGTAATAACAGGCTCTGCGTTCAGAGATGACTCTTTTGGTGCTTCTTTTGGTGTTACCATTGCTGATAGTGGCTTCCAGGGGTTATTGTCACGTTCAGTTGTGGTAGTAGACGAAAATGGAACAGTTGTTTATACGGAGCAGGTTGCTGAAACAGCCAATGAGCCTGATTATGAAGCAGCTTTGAATGCCGTTGAATTAAAGCATCTTGCAAATTAATTTCCACGTATTGAATTCTGAATTCAGATAAGGGTTTTCCAACTACTTTTTAAATGAGGGGACTGCTAAATGCAGTCCCTTTTATTTAATGTGTATTTGTAGGCTAACAGTTAATGGTTAGCTGAATATAAAAGATTGGGCTGACAGAGGGCATAATACCTGTCAATACGCACTTTTTTCATTTTAGCCTTAATCTGATGAAGTCGACTTGAAGACTAAACCCAAAGGTCAATAAACACTGTTTAAAAAATGGCAATATCAAAGTTTCAATAATGATGCCGACGCAGAATTTAATTTGTCAATGATAGTTATGCTATATACACCCGGCAACAAATCAGATATATCAATTCCTTTTTCCAGTGATTTGTAACTGCCATGTCTCAGCATTCTACCATTAATATCTACCAGTCGGAAAGTCCCATCATTCAACACTCCATTGGATGATACACTGAAAACCCCTTTGACCGGGTTAGGCATTATTCTTAACCCAGATGATTTATCATTCTTATTGTTTGAATTTGGTGTTTCAGGTTTGATTTCAATTATTTTGTCATCACCGGGTTTAGGTGTACCTCTCCCGTCACGATTACTGGTTGAGACGAATACCCTACCATTGTTTGAAATGCAAACATCCCTAAGTCGCCCCAATGTGTTATCATATACTGTGGTAGATCCGGTAATGCTCATGCCTGTTTCATCCAAGTGAAGCACCAGCAGTTTGCCGGCTTTCAGCGAAGTGACAATGAGTGAATTGTTCCATTCGGGTATTAAGTTATGACCATAGTATGCAATTCCTGCAAGTGCGAGGGTGGGGGTGTAAGTCAGGATTGGTTCCCTAACATTGTATTCTTCACAAAACACCAGTTCGTCAGGTGTATTGCATAAACCTCTGACATTAGGCCACCCGTAGTTTCTTCCTATCTCAATAATATTGATCTCGTCGTCAGTATCCGGTCCATGTTCTGATGAGTATAGGATGCCTGAAGGTGAGAAGTCAAGCCCTTGTGCATTGCGTGAACCTGATGCCCATATATAGCTTCCTGTAGTAGGATTATCAGCCGGCACCGTCCCATCATCATTAATCCGTAATATTTTGCCACTTAGAGAGCTGAGGTCTTGTGCAGACGACATATTGCCGGCGTCGCCGGTAGTCATGTATAATTTACCGTCAGAACCAAAAATAAGTCGTGAACCGTCGTGGTAGGTGTTACCGGGTATGTTGTTTATAAGAATTTGTTCATTAACCAATTGATCTTGCTGATAGATGAATTTGCTGAGTCTCTCCTTAATTGAAGTTGATTCAAAATAAGTATACACCAGGTATACCCAAGGAGTAAATGGAAAGTCAGGATGCAAGGCCATTCCGAGCAATCCTGATTCACCCTGCTGCGCAACCTCCATTTCCAAAAGCACTTGTTTTTGCCGGTTGTCGGGATTGATTCTAATCACATTCCCGTTTCTTTCCGTTACCCATATATGATTATCAGGCGACCAAAGAATCTCCCATGGCACTTCAAGTCCCTTGGCTATTATTGTGGTGTCAAGCTGGGTCTGCCCACCACTGTTCTGGCTTTCAAGCCGTTTGTTGCAGCCTATCAGACAGATTACGGTAATAATTCCAATCATCAACATGAGTCGTTTCATAGTATTGCCGTATTAAATGTTAAACTCGCACTATTTGAGCCTGTAAGCAGACACTGAGTTATGAAAGAAAGTGGGGACAAAAAGAATCCTTTCAGCCTGATCAAATTCAATGTCGGCAGCGTTAATCTTCATCGATGTAGTATTTAAAATAAGCTCTTTCTGTTTGCCCTGCTTAATGATGTGCACATGTCCTAACCAGTCGGAGATCAGATAAGATCCATCACCAATTGCTTCAATACCATCAATTGACCCTGTATCCTGAATAAATGAGGTCATCTTTTTCGATTTCAGGTCAAGTACTGCTAATCTGTTTGTCTGTCCGCAAAGCAACCGTCCTCTTTCATAATATAAACCATTGGTTGGCCCATCAGTTGAAACAGCCAGAACATTCAGATTGGCATTTGCAATTTCATAGATATTATTCCCTTTACTATCAGAAATATAGACGCTCCCGTCAGCACCAATCGCAATATCATTCAAATTGGCGGCTTCAGCATGGGTATATCTATTAATGATGGCTGCTGATTTGACATCTATTTCAACTACTTCATCAATATTGGTTACAAAGAGTTTGCCATTATACAATCCCATTCCTTTAGGAGCACTCAAGCCCTTTACCCATTGGGTATCAATTATTTCACCATTGGTTTTGAGACGTGAAATGTAGCCATTCCCATCTTTTTCCCAGGGATTTTCATTTATATTGGCTACATAAATTACTTTGTCGATGGGATCATAAAGGACTGATTCGGTTGTCTTTAACCCATCAGAGGTTACCCAAAGTTTCTCCAGCTTATCGGTTATGTATTTATCCTGGGCTGAAACATTGAGCATAGAAATAGTAATTACTGTAATAACTAAGAAAAATGACCGTATCATAATACCGATTTTAAGATTGTAACACAAAGGTAACACTATATAAGTTATAAAGGTTCTCATAAGTATTTGACTTACTGTAAAGTATAAATTTGTTAGAGTAGGTATGGTGCAAATCAAAAAAAGGTTATCTTTGCACCTCCTTACCAGCGGATATGGCGTAATTGGTAGCCGCGCCAGACTTAGGATCTGGTGCCGAGAGGCGTAGGAGTTCGAGTCTCCTTATCCGCACACTTTCCCAAATTAGTATTTCAAACCTGCAACTACATCGTGTTGTTGGTTGTTACCTTCAGCCTATCCTTAAATACTTTCCTGAATTTATCAAGTTTTGGCTCTATTACAAACGTGCAGTATGGTGCCCTTTTATTGTTGTTGTAATAGTTTTTATGATAATCCTCGGCAGGATAAAAGGCCTCAAACTCAGTAATCTCTGTAACAATGGGGTTTTCATAAACGCCGGCGGCATTCAGCTTTTTCTTGTATTGTTCGGCTATCTCCTTTTGTTGCTGATTATGGTAGAAGATAACTGACCTGTACTGAGTTCCTACATCGGCGCCCTGTCTGTTAAGTGTCGTTGGGTCGTGCGATTGCCAGAATGCCTCCAATAATTCATCATACTTTATTACTTCCGGATTAAATAGTATCTGTGTAACTTCAGCATGACCTGTGGCCCCTGAGCTTACCTGCTCATACGTTGGATTAGCTCTCTTTCCTCCTGAATACCCTGGTGTAACTTTCTCAACTCCCTTTAGTTGTTGAAAAATTGCCTCAGTGCACCAGAAACAACCTGATCCTAAAGTAGCAGTTTCGAGTTTGTCAGTGTTCATGTCCTTGTTGCTTTGCTGATTTTCTGATGAAATATATGCACCCATTATCAGCAGTATAATTATTGTTGCTGTGTTTATTGTACTAGTCATCATGGTCATTAAACATAATTTATTGGCTCATGTTCAATGATTTTTGATTTCAAAACCCATTGAATCTGTTAAATTTCCTTAAGCGGAAAATGCTTTTGCTGAGGAAAATAAAGATGAATGCACTGTTGAGAAACATTATGATAACATAGGGTTCAATTAGGGGTTTAAGCGTTATTTAAGCGTTGTTTAATCGTTGTTTAAGCGATTTGAAAGGCTTAAATAACGGCTATATATTGTTTGAATAACGCTTCAACGAAAAAGGAAGTCTAATGGAATCAAAACTTTTATGCCCGTTATGAATTGATTTAATGAAGAAGTAATAACGGAATTAGAGAATGGTACTTAATATGATTACCATAGGCCTCAATAATGAATGAATGAAAATGACCAATTGCATGTTTCTGCTTTGTTTATTTATTATTTTCGTGTCACAATTATTCACGTGTATAATGAGGTGTCTTTTCTTTAATTCAATATCAGTCTTATTTGTCTTGATACTCTCAATAAGAGCATATGGACAACTCAGTATAGGTGGTGTACCACCAGGACTGGTTTCTGAACAGTCAAGGCAATCCATAGGTATTGTTTCACTTGATCCTCCTAATTATTCCGCCTTAAGGATGGAGGATGATTCACTTGGTTCTTTTGGTGTGCCTGAACGGATGGGTGTGATTTTACCGGTTGATGTAAATACTACGAATGCTGGAACATGGACGGATATAGATTTAGATGAGAGAATATGGCGTGTGAATTTTAAAGTTAAGGATGCTGTTGGTTTGGCTTTGTATTTCGAGGATTTTTATTTGGCTGAAGGTGACAGACTATTCGTTTATTCTGAGGATAGAACGCATGTCATAGGGGCTTTTACTGATTTAAACAATCAGGATAATATGCTATTTGCGACTGAAGTTGTGAAAGGCGAATCAATTATACTTGAGTTTGTTGACTATTCATCGACTGAAGTTGAAAGCAAATTTACCGTTGCTGATGTACTTGTTGTATACACTCCGATGGCATTTGCCATGGACAGGCGAGTTGTCGATAATGATAAGCATAGTAGTTTAAACGACTATTATACTGATGAAGAAAGCGGCAGTGATCGTGGTGGAAATGGAATTGTTGGTGATTCCGATGAATGTGAAGTAAATGTCAGCTGCCTGGAAGGCGACAACTGGCGAGATCAGATAAACGGAGTTGTAAGGATAATGATCAGGAATGGGCAAACTGCCTATTGGTGTACCGGCTCTATAATGAATAATACGGCACTTGATTTTACTCCCTTTATACTTACGGCTGACCATTGTGCTTCATCGGGCGGAAGGTATGCCACTCCTGAGGATCTGTCGCAATGGGTATTTTATTTCAATTATGAATCAGTAACCTGTGAAGATGATAGTCCCTATGGTACCAGAAGTTTGACAGGGGCAGTAAAATTAGCAAGCAGCACCCCTTTGGGTAATGATGGGAGTGATTTCTATCTGCTTAGATTAAATGATATTATTCCCAACAGTTATTCACCTTATTTCCTAGGCTGGAATTCCCTTAATGAGCTTAGCACTAGTGGCGTTTGTCTGCACCACCCGGCTGGAGATGTGAAGAAGATAAGTACCTATGATTCCCCCCTGGAGTTTTCACAATGGGGTGATACTCCAGAAACCCATTTGATGGTTAGGTGGGCTGAAACACCCAACGGACATGGTGTTACAGAGGGAGGCTCATCGGGGGCACCCTTGTTTAATTCATCAAAACTGATTATGGGTCAATTGACCGGCGGAGAGTCTGACTGCACCAATCTTATGGGCAATGATTATTTTGGAAGAATCTTCTATTCATGGGATAAGAATGGAAACCATGACTCACTGAGGCTTAAACCCTGGCTCGATCCTATTAATTCAGGATTAAGAGTGCTTAATGGCAGCTATAATACAAAAGTTGCAATAGGACAGTTTGTGGCTGATCAAACGGTGATTCCGGTTGGAACTTTTATCAAATACAGTGATTTGAGCATCAATAGCCCTTTAACCTGGCAATGGCATTTTGAAGGCGGTAATCCAACTACTTCTGATCAACAGAATCCCGGCGAAGTATATTATGATAAGCTTGGTACCTATGACGTGCTCCTGGTAGTGAGCAATGATTGGGGAGAGGATAGTGTACTGCTGGAGAACTACATTAAAGTTGTTCCTGTAGTTTATCCAAATCCCACCCGTAATAATGTATTTGTGCTATTCGGCAACTCAGATGAGGAACATTCAATTAGAATATTCAATACTATGGGACAACAAATGGCTGAATTCAAGGTGCAAGGTACTGAAGGCCAACATGAATTCTCATTTCTGAATTATCCTGCCGGATTATACATGGTAGGAATTAAGACTGGTGATCAGGAAGAATTCCATAAGATACTCTACACACCACGCTAATTGAATGAGGTTAATAAAACCGTATTGATTCGTTGATTACGTCGGTAAAGAGTTCTTGCAGTGACAGGCCGATAGATGCAGCCTGTTTAGGAACAATGCTCGCCTCTGATAGGCCCGGTATGGTATTAGCCTCCAAAAAATAGAATTCCCTTTCCTTACCAGGTATTTCAGGCGTTAAAATATAGTCGAACCGTACAATACCCCTGCAGTTTAACCGTCGATAAAGAACAAGTGAAATATCCTTGCACTGTGCCGTTAGCTTTTCATTGATACGGGCCGGAGTTATTTCATCAGAATACCCTTGTGTATATTTTGCCTGGTAATCAAAAAATTCGTTTACACTTACTATTTCAGTAAGGGGCAATACCACGGGCAATTGGTCTTTCTCATAAATGCCACAGGTAACTTCAATACCTGCAATATACTCCTGCACCAAAACTTCATCGTCTTCAGCGAATGCCAATTCAAGCGCCGGTTTAAGTTCCTCATGATTATGTACTTTGGAGATGCCTACACTTGAACCGTTGCAGTTTGGTTTTACAAAGCAAGGTAGTCCTGCATATTCAAGTATTTGTTTATAATCAATCTTATCACGTCGGTGTAGATAAAGTGTCCTGGCAACATTGAAACCCCAACTGCCAATCAATTCATTAGAGAAATATTTATTGAAGGTCACTGCAGAGGTTGTGCGCCCGCATGTATTGTAAGGAATGCCCATGATATCAAGATAGCCTTGCAGTTTGCCGTCTTCACCCGGTGTGCCATGAATTCCAATAAATGCTGCATCAAATTTGATCTTTTCTTTGTTCAGAATCAGGCTGAAATCATTTTTGTCAATATCAACCACCATGCCGCCATCTTGGTAGGTCCACCTGTCTTTTGAAATATTTACCTGGTAAACATTAAAGAGATTAGAATCAATATTTGCTGCAACCACTTTACCGCTGCTTACTGATACATCATATTCCTTTGAATAACCGCCGGTCAATAGGGCAATATTCTTTTTTGTCATAGCCAGGTGTGTTTTAGTGGTGCAAAAATAATAGAAAAAGCAGGAACTGTGTGAGGTTATTATACCCCTTTTAAATTTATGTATATTTGCATTTGCAACAATAAACATTGCCCTTTGAGAGTTTATTGTACACACTACATTTGATTTGGGCAAATAGTACAATGTTAATTTAACAATCCTGCAACCACTGGGACATGATTTTTATTGAATTTATCAAGACTAAAGTATTTGTCCGGCATTTTATTATTTCAGTTGTAATAACGGCAGTATTAGTATTAATAACCCTGATGTTGTTAAAGGGATATACGCATCATGGTGAATCGTATAAAGTACCTTCTCTATTAGGGCTTAACCCAGAGCAAATACAGGAGCTAACAACCATTGATAATTTTGAAGTTCAGATAATTGACTCCGTATT
>JAEYXG010000227.1 GCA_023428585.1 Bacteroidota bacterium | reverse complement strand
GGTTGAAAGCGTTCAGATGATTGCTTTGAAATCTGGTCAAGTGCTTCAAATATCCTCTGTTGCCTAAGTAACTCTACCACTTTGTTATACCACTTCTCAATATCAATTATTGTCATTATCCTAATTTTACTGTATATTTTGTTATGCCAGTTCTGTTTAACAGATGCAAAGGCATTAATCAGAATATCATTTGTAATTTTATTAACCTTCAAAAATCATGCAGTTCTTCCATAACTGACAAAATGACCTCCGAGAAACAGGGCATTGCCAATACC
The DNA here is from genome assembly GCA_023428585.1 of Bacteroidota bacterium. Lineage (GTDB taxonomy): Bacteria > Bacteroidota > Bacteroidia > Bacteroidales > Lentimicrobiaceae > Lentimicrobium. The sequence continues at coordinate 10,428 of JAEYXG010000227.1, read as the reverse complement.
TCATTTATTACCTACAAGTTACAATAAAAGTCAATTAAGTAGAAGCAGTTATTTTATGTGTAACATTTTAGTCAATAAACCGTTAAAATCAGTAACCTTTTGATTGCTGCAACGTCTTAATCTATATCCGGAACTATCAATTTCTAAGCTATGTTTACGAATTATATCCAAAGTGCAATCCGCAACTTCAAGAAGAACAGGTTCTACTCAATTATCAACATCCTTGGACTATCATTAGGAATAACAGCAGCGGCCTTTATACTATTGTATATTACTGAAGATCTAGGCTACGACAAGCATTTCAGGGATCATGAAAAAATATACCGTCTTGAGAGTGACTTCACCATAAACAACAAGCACGACAAGTTTGCATTGACCTCGCTGCCACTGGGTCCGGTATTTAAAATGGAGATGCCTGAAGTTGAGTCATATGCCCGATTCCTGAACAACGAAAATGTGGTTCTCAAATATGGTGACAAGGAGTTCTATGAAAAGAAGGCATTCTTTGCAGATTCAGCTGCACCGGTGATGTTTACACTTGATTTTATTGAAGGGACGGCTGAAGGTTCTTTAGCGGATCCCTTTACTATGATAATTTCAGAATCTGTTTCAAAAAAGTACTTTGGTGATCAGCAAGGCTTTGGAAAGACCCTGCTGACTGGTGAGGGCAGAGGTTATAAGGTTACCGGAATATTTAAAGATCTCCCTCAAAATACCCATATGCCTTTTGATATACTGATGTCAATTGAATCATTTGCCACCATTATAGGAGAGCAGCGATACAGAAGCGTTGAGCCTGAGGCATTCTGGAATGTAGGATTCTATACTTTCATTAAATTGAAGGATCCCGCTGATATTGCTGTAATACACCAAAGGTCAGAAGCCTTTTATAAAAAGTATATGAAAGCTGTCGGCGATCCTTTAAATGCCACTTTTTCCCTTATGACAACCCGCTTGGATCAGATACATCACACTTCAAAATTGACCGGTGATTTCCCGGTAGGGAACAAGAGTTATTTATACCTGATGGGCTTGGTAGGTTTAATGATTCTGGTTCTTGCCGCTATAAATTATATGAATCTTGCAACTGCAAGGGCCACAAAGAGGGCGAGGGAAATAGGATTACGCAAGGTTTCAGGGGCTAACCGTTTTCAGCTTGCCTGGCAGTTCATTACCGAGAGCTTGGTGTTGTCTATTATAGGCTTGGTCATTTCATTTGCCCTGATACAGCTATTGCTGCCATTCTTTAATGAAATGGCTGATAAGCAACTGGAGCTCAGTATACTTCAGAATCCACAGATTTATCTGCTCATAGCAGTAATTGCTGTGATGACCGGTTTATTGTCCGGGCTATATCCTGCCCTTTATCTGTCATCATTCCAACCATCGAATGTGCTTAAAGGGAAAATTAATATTGGCAGACAAAGTGGATGGTTAAGGAAAGGTTTGGTCACATTCCAGTTGATAATCTCGGTGATTATGATCACAGGCACCATCATAATCTATAACCAGTTGAATTACATGAGAAATGCCGATCTGGGATTTGAGAAGGAAAATATCATGGTTCTTGAAGTTCAGGATACCACATTTCTCAAGAGAATGGATAGCTTCAGGGAAGAATTGAAGGAGAATCCAAACATCATAGCCACTGCCATGTCACGCACAGTTCCGGGTGCCGGTAACGGAATACAGGTAATGAGGGTTGAAAAGGAAACCAAGATGGAGGAGTTTGTTCTCAATAACATTCCGTGTGACCATGATTTTGCTGATCTGTTGGGATTGGAATTTGTACAGGGTAGAAATTTCAACCGTGAAATGAAAACCGACGATACAACTGCGGTAATCATAAATGAAGCTGCTGCTGTTGCCCTTGAATGGGGTGATAAAGCCTTGGGCAAGAAGATCAACATGGACTTTGAAATAGATGGATCAGGGGGTCATGATTTAAAAGTTATTGGGGTAGTCAAGGATTTTCACTTCACTTCCTTGCACAACAAAGTAGAACCTATGGTTTTATTTATCCCAAGATTCCCTATGAATGTACTGACAATTAGGTTAAATGAAAACTCAGGTGAGAATACCATCAATTTCATCAAGTCAAAATGGGAGAGTTTTGGTAATAACAGGCCGTTCGACTATTACTTTCTTGATGAGAATTTTGATTCAAAATATTCAGCTGAAGCCAAGCTTGGTAAAGTATTTGCAACCTTTGCCCTGCTTTCTATTGTTATAGCACTCTTGGGATTAATTGGGCTTTCCTCCTTTGTAACAGCACAAAGAACAAAGGAAATTGGTATTAGGAAGGTTCTTGGCGCCTCAGTGGAAGGAATAATAGGATTGTTGTACAAGGAATCAATTATTCTAGTGCTTATAGCCTGTGCCGTGGCTTTGCCGGTTTCATGGTACCTCATCTCCAATTGGCTTGATAACTATGCCTATCATATCTCTTTGTCGTGGATAACATTTCTGGCTTCAAGCCTTACAGCTATAATAGTATGTATTGCATCAGTGAGCTATCATACTTTAATGGCAGCTAATTCTGACCCGGTCAAATCCATCAAATACGAATGAAAATCATTGACTTTTGCCTTTGGCTTCCAGGGCTTGTTGCAATCAGTACCTAGTTATTGATTGACCGCTGTTAGCTTTTTGAATTCTTTATGGCGTTGCTTGAAGTATTTAAGCCCTTCCTCAGTGGCAATACCTCTGATGAAGTTTTCAAACATAACTTCAAATAGTAATTTAAAGGAGAACTTTTCAGGAGGAAAGAATAATGGATTATGCAAGTCAATCAGTCTGCTTATATACAATCGTGAAAGCAGTTCAATACTGAGATCGTTTCGGTACATACCCTGCGAGATTCCCTTTTGAATATTGATTCCGATCTTTTCAAAAATAAAGTTGATTCTTGATTCTATATGTTGCTGATAGATCTCGGGGTAAAGTGATTGTAACTCAAGGGTAACAGAAGGTGATATTTCATTAAACCTGTTGCTAACTTCGCTGCTAACGGTTAGGAGGATGTCAATTGCATTGATGCCGTCGAAATTATACTTTTCAAAGATTGAGGTAAAAGTCTTTCTTTCAAACTCCAATACTTTTTCTACAAGTACATGTTCTGTAGGAGCAAACCTCTTTAATACTTCTATATCGATTGATAAACTGCGGCAAATATTATCAAAAGTAAGATTCCTGATTCCATTCTTTATCGATAAATCTCTTACTTCTAATAATATACGGTGGTCATCCATTTAGCTAAATCGAATTATTTTGATTACTGAAACAGTCGGCAAAAATACGAAAAAACTCTATTGCCTGATGTCGTTACAGATTATTTATGGGGTATAAATCACTTTCTTAGTAGTAATGTTGCCATCAACAGTCAGAATAAAGTAATATACCCCGGGTTTCAGGCTATATCCTTCCGCTTCAATCATTCTTGAATACTTGCCTGGTAACATCATCCGGTTGTTGACAAGAGAAATAACCATCCTTCCCGTAATATCATTTACTGATAATGAAACGTTTGCAGGATAATGCAGTTTGAATGAGAATGCTGTATTATGGGTAAAGGGATTTGGTGATACCTGTGCATCAGCAAAGGGCACCATGGATTCCGTTTCTGCTTTGATAATCAAAGGGTCAACAATTGCTGTCAGTATACTCATCTGACCATTATGCAGCCTGGTCCAGATAGGCCGTACCACATCATTTACCGCTGAAATATTATTGTAATCACCAAAAAAATGGCCGGTGTCGGGAATAAACGGTTCTTCACTAACCTTGAAGTTCGTGAAGGTCTCACCGCCATCATCTGAAACAGCCATATACACATCGGTTCTCAAATCCGGGTAATTCCTTCTATCGTAGAACACAAACCATAATTTCCCGGTTATCTGATCAACGGTCATCCAAGTGAAAAACTGGTGTTTGCCTGATTCATCATCATTCACTCTAACCGGAGCACTCCAGGTATCCCCTCCATCGGTTGATTTTACCAACCAAACATCAGTATTTGATGGGCCATTACGCTGGTCAGTAAAATTGATATAGATAGTTCCTCTGTTTGGTCCATTGCTTCGGTCACAGTCGGTTACCGGCATACCGTTGCATCTTCCAATGCCGGGAATTGCCTGATCCCAACCACCGGCATGTTCGTCAATGAAAATGTCATTTTCCAGCCATGTGATGCCGCCATCCAAAGAGCGGTCAAATACGATGCCTGCAGGCCCTGACCATGATGAATAGATCTGACCATCAGGTCCTACTGTTGGAACTGCACCTTCAACGGTATTATCTTCATCAATGCAATCACCCGCAACCTTGCTTAGTCGTACAGGTTCACTCCAGGTTTCACCCTGATCGGTCGATTTGGAAAATCGAATTATTGAACTGTCGTTCGGATTTTCACTTCCATAAACATCAAATTGTGTCCATGTTACATAGATTTCATTGTTATCCGGATTAACGACCGCCCATTCCTTATCCTGCTGTTTGCCTGGTACATGACCAATACCGGCACCCGGTGTCCAGGTGTTTCCAAAATCATCAGTACGCTGGCATACTATCCTGTCAATCCATTCTTCACCGGGGACAACACTCAAATGGAAGAAATAGAAGTTTCCTAGTGTGTCAACAATAATGCAGGGATCACCCCAAACACCCAGGGGTGATGATAGATTGCCAAATTCCCATGTATTGCCTCCATCAGTTGAGGTGTGATAATAGGAGATATTGTTGGCCGCCATGATCCTATCAGGATTTTTCGGATCTATCATTATAGATGGCTCATTGGGCAAATTGCTCGTAGTAATGGTAATGTTTGGATGCTGCGCATAAACAACAGACGTCATTATTACGAGTAAGATGAACAGGGAATAGTGTATACGCATGACCGTAAGAATAAATAGATACTCAAAGGTAATTCTTTTTATTTTTATGACCTTCAATAGCTATATAAAGATAACAACTCTCTTATGAGAAAGATTGAATTGCACTGGCAAATACTGACTGCACTGGCCCTAGGTGTTTTGGCCGGCATTTTCGCAACCCCATGGGTGTCTTATATTACATGGATAGGTGACCTTTTCCTGTTATTATTGAAAATGGTCATCATTCCCCTTATTGTAAGTTCCATCATTACCGGTGTTGCTGGCATTGGCAGCTCTTCAGGCATAGGAAGACTCGGCTTCAAGACAATCACTTTTTATATCAGCACTAGTCTGATGGCTATTCTGATAGGATTATTCCTGGTAAATACCTTCCAACCGGGCATCGGAGTGGATTTCTCATTTGCCCAGAAAGTCAAATCACTGCCGGTAGCCGATCAATCTTTAGGTCAGCTCTTGTTGAACAGCATTCCTGAGAACATCTTCAAAAGCCTTGGTCAGGGTGATATGCTTTCAATAATTATCTTCACAATGATATTTGGTTACTTTACAAATATGGTTGAACATAAGTATAGGCAGCCAATCATCAATTTCTTTGCAGCAGTGGCCGAAGTGATGATGAAGACTACCATGGCAGTAATCAAGCTCACGCCTATTGGTGTCTTTGCCATAATGGCAACAGTAATATCAAAGTATGCTTCTGATGTTGATGGGTTGCTGCGGTTGGCCGCAGGTATGGGTATTTACATGCTTTGTGTCATCGGTGGACTTGCAATACATTTGTTTATAGTGCTGCACGGCATCCTGTATTCTATTGGAAAGGTCAAACCTTTTAAGCACTTCAGGAATATGTCGGTTCCTTTACTTACAGCATTCTCCACTTCCTCTTCCAGTGCAACACTTCCTCTATCAATGGCGGCAGTAGAAAACAAAGACGGAGTATCAAATAAAATTGCCAGCTTTACCCTGCCTTTGGGAGCAACAATCAACATGGACGGCACAGCCCTATATGAGTGCATTGCCGTTATGTTCATAGCACAAGCCTACGGAATTGATCTTAGTTTTGCCCAGCAGGTAACTGTTGTCATAACAGCTTTACTGGCAGCCATTGGTTCAGCAGGAATACCCATGGCCGGTCTGGTAATGATGGCAATTGTGCTGAGTGCCGTTGGTCTTCCATTGGAAGGAATCGGCCTTATCCTGGCAGTTGACCGGATACTCGATATGTTTCGCACCACCGTTAATGTTTATGGTGATACTTGCGCTGCTGTGGTCATTGCCAAATCAGAGGGTGAAAAGCTTAATGTGTGATAATTTGCAATATTTTTGCACTTTGTTGAAATTAACCCCAAACAGTATTTTTTTATTGAAAACCCGACTATGACAAAACTTAAAACTACCCTTCTTACGGTTGCAGGTGTGCTGTTCCTACTGAACCTGTCAGCACAGAACTGGCAAACCTACTTCGAACAATCAGGTTACACCGAAACACCACGCTATGATGCTACCATGGATTATTGCCAAAGGCTTAACCTGGCGTCACCCAATGTAAGTATGACAAGCATTGGCAAGAGTCCTCAGGGCAGGGACATTGAGATGCTTATAGTTGACAAGGATGGATTGGTTGATCCCCGTGTGATCAGGGAAAAGGGCCGATTGATAGTTTTGATTGAAGCTTGTATACATCCGGGTGAACCTGAAGGAAAAGATGCCTCAATGATGCTTGTGAGGGATCTTGTCATAGAAAAGAAAAACAGGAATCTGTTGGATAAAGTCAGCTTACTGGTGATTCCAATATTTAATGTTGACGGACATGAGCGTTTTGGGCCATTCAATAGAATAAACCAGAATGGGCCAAAGGAAATGGGATGGCGAACTACTGCGAATAACCTGAACCTAAACAGAGATTTCCTCAAAGCCGACGCTCTTGAAATGCAGCACTGGCTTAGAATGTACAATAAGTGGCTGCCTGATTTCTTCATTGATATTCATACAACCGATGGTGCTGATTATCAATATCAGCTAACTTATGATGTAGAGAAGTATGGTTATCTGGATTCCGGACTTACACGTTGGTTGAATGATATTTATGAAACGCGCCTTGATAAGGGAATGTCGGATGCAGGGTACAAAATTTTCCCATATGTACAGTTCAGGAAATGGCATGATCCCCGAAGTGGGCTTCGTAAAGGTGCTGCTCCTCCATTAGTATCAACAGGTTATGCAGCTGCACAAAACCGACCGGCTGTTCTGGTTGAGACACACATGCTTAAGGATTACAAAACAAGGGTATCGTCGGTCTACGAGTTTCTGGTGCAAACACTTGCAATTGTGAATCATCAGAATGAAACACTCAGGACCTTGATCAGTATGGCCGATAAGTCAACCGCATCACCCAACTTCAGGAAAGAACCTCTTCCGGTTTCATTTGTCAATAGTGCAAAAGATAGTATCATGACTGATTATAAGGGGTATGACTATACAGTCAAGAAAAGTGACCTTACAGGTGGGGATTGGTTTGTATACGATCCTAAGAAACCGGTGACCATGAAAGTGCCATTCTTCAATAAAAATTATCCGGATAAGACCATTAAATTGCCATCAGCCTACATAGTGCCGGTTGAATGGACAGCGGTAATAGAGAAATTGGAGCTTCACGGTATCCATACTCGTCCACTTTTAAAGGATAGTACCATTAATGTTACAATGCTGCATTTTACAGATCATGAATTCCGTAAAACACCTAATGAGGGTAGGAGTATGGTAAGTGTAAATACCATTGAGAAGAAGGAAAAGCGACTTTTCCATGCGGGCTCGGTAGTTGTTCCAACCGATCAACGTGCCGCAAGGGTTATAGCCTTTCTGTTGGAACCAACAGCCACTGGTTCTCTGGTAGAGTGGGGCTTCTTCAATAGTGTGTTTGAACAGAAGGAATATAGTGAAACCTATGTGATGGAAAAGATGGCTAGGGAGATGCTTGCCAATGATCCACAATTAAAGAAGGAATTTGAAGAAACGGTGAAGGATAATCCGAAATACAAGGACAACCAGTGGGAAATGCTAAACTGGTTCTACAACAGATCAGCATACTCCGATATAAATTATCTGGTTTATCCGGTAGGGAAGATATATTGATATTGAACAGCATTTTTTGATTTAAAAGAGGCTGCTTTTGTATGAAGCAGCCTCTTTATTTAGCACTATACAATTAATTCCATCCTTAATTACACACTTTTTTTAGCCAGATAGAAATCAACCATTTCATAATCACTCTTTTCACGTTCGTGCATTTCTTCAACTGTTCTGGGTGGCGGCACAATTACCTTATCACCCGGTTGCCAGTTCAAAGGCAATACCACCCCATGCTTTGATGAAACCTGCATTGCCTTGAGCACTCTGATCATTTCATCCATATTACGTCCCACATTCTGTGGATAATACATTATAAGCCGTATCTTCCGTTTAGGATCAATGAAGAATACGGCCCTTACCGCTGATGTTTCACTTTCATTGGGCTGAAGCATGCCATACAGCTTTGACACTTTCATATCAATGTCGGCAATAATGGGAAATTTCATCAGAATTCCCATATTTTTATGTACATTGTTGATCCATGCCAGATGTGAATGAACACTGTCAATGCTCAATCCTAACAGTTTTGTATTAATTGCCGTGAACTCCTCTTCCCTAACTGCAAAACCCGACATTTCAGTTGTGCATACGGGCGTAAAGTCAGCAGGGTGAGAAAAGAGAACCACCCAGCTTCCCTGGGCAAATTCAGAGAATTTAATGCGCCCTTGCGAGGTGTTGGCTTCAAAATCAGGTGCTATATCCCCAATCCTGGGCAAATAGTGTATTTCCTGGTTTACAGGTGTGTCCATATAGTAGATTTAGATTATTGATTATCTTGATTTAACAAACCGCCGAACAATTGCCGAGGGTTGGTCCTTGAATTTCAGTTCAATGAAGTAAATTCCCGGTAGCATGCTTTCAACTGACAGTGGCAGATTATTAGATCCCTGCCTGATTGATACTTCCCGCTTGTTTACCTGATTTCCAAGCAAATCATATACTGAAAGAACTGCAGTATTCGACTTGTCAGCAATGAACAGAACATTCGTCAGGTTCCCTGCGGGGTTTGGATAGATTTTAACTGAATTATTCACTATATCATTCGATATGCCTAAGGTTCCGGTGGCAGTAAATGATCCTGTCATCCCGAGTTCAACATGGGGAGTGCAGACATAATCGTACACTCCGGCAGCTGTAACAACATAGTCAAACTGATTGACAGCTGAAGTTAACGGACTATCCCAGGAAGCCGCCGCCGCCGGTATGTTAGAGGAAGTAGTTGTATGGGCTCCACTAGTCCAAACCCAGCGAATGGTATCACCTACGGCTACATTGAATACCTTGGGGTTGAATGTATTTGATTGTTGAGTCACCACTTTTATGGTTGCAATGGCCTGTAAAGACAGAACCATAAGAAATAATGACATTATTATTGCTATATTTCGTTTCATGAGCTTGTTTATTTAAGTTAAATAGAAGCGTATGATTAAAATTCTAACAATTTCCATGGTTAAAAGTTTTCCCATTAACTCATGCATTGGGGGATTTAGGAAATATTAAGAATAAAGCTGATTACAGGAATGTAATACCGGGAATTTTGACTTGAAAGATCTTTAAAGGCTTCTGTGGTGATAAGCTACCCTGCCTATGCTTACAAATGATAATATTAGGCAGCTATTATACCTTGCCTGATTTCTAACATTAATAAATGATTGTAATTGATCAGTCCTTGAACTTAATAGTGACTTCAACAATTTCCGGTCGGTTACCAATGCGTACCGGAGGTCCCCATGACCCAAAACCATTGGAGACATAAAAATGCGAGTTTCCTTTTTTCAGGTAGCCCATGCTCACTTCAAACATTGCCTGAGTAATGTAGTTGAGCGGCCATAATTGACCGTGATGCGTATGGCCGGAGAATTGAACATCTACCCCTGCTGCCTCTACCTTATTTAATTCAAATGGCTGGTGATCCATCATGATAACAGGCAATGAAGAATCAGTTCCCTGTAGTATTTCGCTAATTTCTTTCCGCCTTCCGCTACTGTTCTTTGATCTGTCCTCACGACCTGCCAAATAGAATGCATCAGCGATTTTCACTGTTGTGTCGCGAAGGAAAATAATATTGTGGGCTTCCAGATAGGCTACTGCTTTCGATACTCCACCAATATACTCATGATTGCCGGTAATGGCATAAACTCCCATGGGTGCTTTCAGTCGGGTGAGTACTTCTCCCAGGTTATGTCGTATAACAGGTTCAAGGTCTTCATCAACCACATCTCCGGCAAACAGTATAATATCAGGCTTAAGCTCCTCCATCTTATTGACAAGGATATTCATACGCCGCGGACCGATAACTGTACCCATGTGGATATCAGTAGCCAGTGCAATCTTCAGTTCCTTTAATCCGTTTGCGCTTTTTTCCAGCTCAATAGTAAGTTTCCTGATATTTGGATTGATTGCATTG
>JAEYXG010000184.1 GCA_023428585.1 Bacteroidota bacterium | reverse complement strand
GCCAATGCACTCATTGCAGAAGCAGAAGAAGCAATACCGGCCGAGTGTGGGAAGTTATTGCCGCTCTCAATGGTTAATGACACAAAAGGCAGGTAATCAAGATGAGGCAACAGTTCTTTCAGAAATTCTTCAATTTTAAGTGCAAATGGTTGGTTTCTCTCTCCTTCAAAAGTAAACGAAACCTGAGGGCCATCACCGGCAGTATTTAATTTTGCTTCAACCCTGGTGATTGTGTATGCTTCAGTCAATGCAAAACTTAATGAAGGATTGGCGGGTAATTGATGGCCTTTCTTCCCCCAATACTTTATTAATGCAATGTTTGCAGGACTTCTCCAGCACGTGCGTACACCTTCCGACAACAGGTCTTTAAAATTTGATGATAGTGTCATGATTATTGATGACTTTGTTATTTAAAACCAGGTCTCTGTAACGATAGATGGTAGTGATATTATTTTTAGCAAAATAATTGAATACATCCGTTTCAGCCATTGCTGAACCGGCAAGAACAAAGTCACCTCCCCATGCGCCAAGTGATTTGATACATCCATTGAAATCACTGAATTTACTCTGCTTTATACTATTCCTGTTAAGTATAGAACTCACTATCCTTTCATGCTCTTCAATCAACGATGTAAAAGTAGTTAAATCCTGAATTACTGACAACTCTCGCGTAATTTCTGTAATTGCAGCCATTTGATTCTTAACGCTTTTTTTTCTGATATTCTTATACCGTCCTATCTCACTGTTCGTATCCTGTTTGTTGCCTAGATAGGCAAAATAGAGACAGTCAGCAAAAACAGGATCAAAGTTGGCAGGCTCAATAATGGCTTCCTCTTTTGACTTGCGTGTAAAAAATATTGGATAATCAATGGCAGTGCATGCAACATCGTATCCCGAGCCGGTTGAAACGCGGGCATGAAGCTTATACTTATCAACATCAAATAATCGGGCAATGAGTGATATGAGTGTAGAGCTGCTGCCCAATCCCAGCAACCTATTGAAATTAAGATGTGTGCTGGCTTGAAGTCCATGAGTTACAACATGGTTTGGGTTCATTGATGCGGCCACAACAAGTATTTGTTGAAGCAACTCACCTACTTTGGTATTGTTGGCACCAACAAGTTTAAAGTGAGGTAACGAAAATCGCCCTTCAAACCAGATACTGTTGATATCAGAAGCTGTCCAGTAAAAAAAATCCTTGTCAGTGGGTGCAATACTAAGTGATTGCCCAAATTTTAAAGGCAATGCCAAGGCTGTAGCACCATCCATCACCAGATATTCACCTGTTAGAAGAAGCTTGCCATTGGCAACAGCAACCAATTTATCAACTTTGTCCATAAGGAGTTACGCGAAGTGACTCAATGAATGTCTGTACCGCATTATATGATACTTTGCGGTGTTTAAAATAGTCGACTGCCAATTTCTTTTCAACATCAGTGGCGTTGAATGAATGAAGGATATTAAAAAGGTGCATCTTCATGTGACCAACTTGAATACCTTTAGTAGTCAATGATTTAAGAGCACCAAAATTATTGGCCAATCCAATAACAGAAGCAATTTGCATCAACTCACGGGCTGAAGGATTTCCAAGGATGGCTAATGACAACCTTGCCATAGGATGTAATGAAGTGAGACCTCCAACAGTACCAATGGCAAGTGGCAAAGTAAGGGTGTACTTGAATTTGCCATCCTTGAGTTCTATCTCCGTCAAACTCTTGTACTTTCCTGATCGGGCCGCATAGGCATGGCCACAGGCTTCAACTGCCCTGAAATCATTGCCAGTGGCAAGTACAACGGCATCAACACCATTGAATATCCCCTTGTTGTGGGTAGTAGCCCGGAAAACATCAACATTGGCAATTTGAACTGCTTTCTCAAATTTCCAGGCAAACTCCTCACCTGATAATGATTCATCAATATTATCAAAAGCACTGATATCACACTCCACCCAGGTTTTGACAATACACTCAGGAGTATAATTGGAAAGGATAGACATTATTATTCGTATATCCCTTTCTTTAAAAAGCCCACTTTCACTCACAAAGTTCTTTAATGCCGATGCATATTCCTCAAGGCAACTGTTTATGAAGTTTGCTCCCATGGAATCAACGGTTTCAAACTTCACCTCCAATTGATAGTAACCTTCAAGATCACTTGTCCTGTCAATTATCTCCATTGAAAGAACACCACCGCCTCTACGTACCATATTGGCAGTAATTGAAGTGGTACGCTCAAGCATTACTTGCTTTAACAAAGGGAAATGCAATTTCAACTCGTTGATATCACCATGCCAAATAAAATGCACCTGACCTATCTTCACAGTTGAAAGCACCTCACTATGAAATCCTCCATTGGTTGCCCATAGTTTGGCACTTTTTGAAGCTGCAGCAATTACTGAACTTTCTTCAATAACCATGGGCACCATATACATCTTACCGTTTATGGCTACATTAGGAGCTATACCATAAGGCATGAAATAATTTGTGATGGTATTCTCACTAAACTCATCAAATATTGCCTGTACAGCCGGATCTGAATGCCAGAATGACTTTATTGCAGTTATTTCTTCATCCGAAGAAGATAAGAATGAGGCTATGGTTTGGATCTTTTGTTCTTTTGAAAACTTCGAGAAACCTTTTATTACACTGTTAAGTTTCATCCTGTTATTAATAAAGGCAACGGCAGTATTGCTGTGCTCAATTTTCTTTTATGTTACAAAATTAGGAAATATCAAGCCTCATAATCGTTTTTTATCACACATTTGTTTAAAATGCGTAATATTGAATCAGGAATAGTATGCAGTGTTTGATAAATGTCAATCAATTTTAACCATTGGAAACCAAGATAATGACCATTTTTATAAATAATGAGAAGTTTGAGATCTTTGAAGGTGCACGGGTAATTGACGCAATCAATATGTATCTTAATTCAAATGAACTCTTGCACGATCACGTTGTTACAGAAGTCACTGACCATTATGGCAATCGGCTGATGGATAAGGGTAGGCTCTTGCCCGGTGCTGAATTGATCATTGACTCCGAGTTGGCTTAAACAAATAATGATACTTTCATAAAATATCCGGAAATATTATCATGCTAGAAAAATTCAGACTACTGTCAATCACGACCTTAATCACCTGCTTACTAGCCTTTCAGTCAATTGGCTTGGCACAGGTTAATGACACTGTAAAAATTGTTGTCCTGTCAGTTAATGACCAGCATGCCAAGATTGACAATTACGGACAATTCAAGGCTCTGGTCGATAAAATACGGGATGAGAATAAGTATGTCCTCCTATTTGCCGCCGGCGATAACTTTACCGGGAATCCAATAGTTGATATGCACGATGATAGAGGTTTCCCGATCATTGACCTGATGAATGACCTTGACTTCAACGCCACAGCTGTTGGCAATCACGAGTTTGATTATGGGCAGGAAAAATTGGCAAAAAGAATTCAACAGGCCGATTTTCCTTTTTTAAGCGCCAATATCAAAGACAATTCAGGAAGATTGGAACTCAAACCTTATGAGATAATACAACTCGATAATGGAATAAAAGTAGGAGTAATCAGTGCCATTCAGCTTGGCACAGGAGGCATCCCTGATTCGCACCCTTCCAATCTCAGGGATCTCATTTTTACTGACGGCATTGAGGAACTGAAAAAGTATGGTAGCTTGCGCGATAGCTGCCATATTTTCATAGCCCTTACACACCTGGGTTTTGAGAAAGATATCGAGTTGGCAGGTGTTATGCCACAACTTGACCTTATTCTGGGTGGTCACACCCACACTTTGACCAATCCTGCACACAATGCCAACGGGGTTACCATTATGCAGGCGGGATCAGGCGTACGTAATCTGTGCAAGGTGACCTTATACCTCGTTAACAATTCTATTGTTAAGGTCTTGCCCGAGATACTCAGCATTACCTCCTTTAAAGTGAGTGACAAGGAAATCAACCGCAAACTCGAAGTTTATAACGACAATAAGGAGCTAAACCGGGTTATTGGGAGTTCATCCAAAAAGCTCTCGGGCTCTGATGAGCTTGGTTCAATGATGACAGATGCGGTAACATCATTGGAATCAGTGGATATAGCATTCCAGAATGAAGGAGGCATAAGGGTAGATTACCTTAATGCAGGGCCTATTACCATTAAAGATATATACAAGATGGACCCCTTTGGCAATGAGGTAATTCTTATCAGAATGAAAGCAAGTGAAATAAAATCGCTTATTCTGAATGCTTACAAGGATGCCAATAACGATATTGATCTTCAGGTTTCAGGATTGACCTATACCATTATCACCGACAATAGCAAAAATGCAGTTGATGTTGACATGCGGTTACCCGATGGCAGAAAGATCAAAAAATGCAGACAATACAACGTAGGACTTAGCAGCTACATTGCCAGCAGCTATTCATTCGAACACAAGGATCCGGGGAAGTCACTCTTCATTACAACTGCACAGACCCTCATTAATTACATAACCAACAAGAAAGAGGTCGATTATTCAGGAGTTAAAAGAGCATTTGTAAAATAGCCGATCACTTGGTTGTTAAAGATTTAGCCAGATACAATTGACCTATTCCTTTTGAAGTATCAAATACCTGATACTGGATACAGCGGGTTC
This sequence comes from Bacteroidota bacterium, assembly GCA_023428585.1. GTDB lineage: Bacteria > Bacteroidota > Bacteroidia > Bacteroidales > Lentimicrobiaceae > Lentimicrobium. Next base: position 12,210 of record JAEYXG010000184.1, on the reverse strand, counting down.
TCAAAAATATACTCAAGCTATTTGACACTTAACTGTAATTCAAGCAATGTAGGAAATAGAAACTGTAAAGGATTACAAATAAGCCAATTACTATTCAACAACCAATAACCTCTAGAAAGCACTAAAATTGATTACCACTTTTCTTCTGGCTTCACCTCAACAGGCTGCATACCGTTTTTAAGATTGTCAATAATCTCCCTGGCTTTAAGATCAACTTGCTGTATATATGTTTCCCATAAGGGTGAATACGATTGTTCTTCCTTATTTAACCAGCGTTCAATTGGGAATCGGGACGCTTGACGCCATGTAAGATTTGTTAAAGTATAACGATAGCGACCTGGTTTGAATTCTATTTTCAACTCATAATTCACTGTTCCTGCCTGCAGATTAACTCCATCAACATCATTGATCAGCTCAATGCGGTGCATCACTTCAATAACTCCGCTTTCACGATTTCGTATACGTGAAACATCAAAGGGATTCTTATAGTACTTGTTTAACCAGTCAATGCCACGTACATATAACTCATCCTGTGTGCCATTCTGTTGGACAACGCCCTGATAACTAACCAATTTTGTATCAGGGTCAATTGGGAAAACCGTAGACTCCTGGCTATATAAAAGACAGGGTAAAATAAAGGCAAGAATAAATAATTTGATTTTGATCATGTTACAAAGTTTGTTTTACAAAAATAACGACTTCATACTTTCATTGCAAATACTGTTATACAAAAATGATGCTAAAAAAAAAGACTGACCATAAAGATCAGTCTTTTTTTTAAAAACATACAGGTGTTTAGTACATTCCACCCATACCACCCATTCCTGGATTAGGCATAGCAGGTTCCTTTTCTTCTTTGATATCAGCCAACACGCACTCAGTAGTAAGAAGCATGCTTGCAATGGAAGCAGCATTTTCAAGAGCTACTCTAGCCACTTTGGTTGGATCAATAACGCCAGCTTTAATCAAGTTCTCATAAACTTCAGTACGAGCGTTAAAGCCATAATCATCTTTGCCTTCTTTTACTTTCTGAACAATAACAGAACCTTCAAGTCCGGCATTTTCAACTATCTGACGAAGTGGTTCTTCGAGTGCACGTTTAACAATTGCAATACCAGTTTCCTCATCATCATTTTCGCCCTTGATATCTTCCAGTGTTGAAATTGCCCTGATATAAGCAACACCACCACCTGCAATGATACCTTCTTCAATAGCAGCGCGAGTAGCATGAAGAGCATCGTCAAAACGATCCTTTTTCTCTTTCATTTCAACTTCACTGGCAGCACCAACATAGATAACGGCAACACCACCGGCTAACTTGGCCAAACGCTCCTGTAATTTCTCACGGTCATAGTCGGAAGTGGTTGATTCAATCTGTGATTTGATCATGCTTACGCGACCTGCAATAGCTTCGCTGGTGCCACGACCACTAACAATGGTTGTGTTTTCCTTATCAACTGTAATCTTCTCGGCTTGTCCAAGGTATGATAAGTCAGCATCTTCCAAACGGTAACCCTTTTCTTCTGAAATAACCGTTCCACCAGTCAGAATAGCAATATCCTCAAGCATTTCCTTACGACGATCACCAAAACCCGGAGCCTTTACGGCAACAATTTTCAATGAACCACGGATCTTGTTTACTACCAATGTAGCAAGTGCCTCACCATCAACATCCTCAGCAATGATGATAAGAGGCCTTCCGGTTTGGACGGTTTTCTCAAGAATTGGCAGGAAGTCCTTCATGGTAGATATCTTCTTGTCGTATATCAGGATAAAAGGATTTTCAAAAACGGCTTCCATTTTTTCAGTATCGGTAATAAAGTAAGGAGAAATATAACCCCTGTCGAACTGCATACCTTCAACCACCTTAACAGTAGTTTCGATACCTTTAGCTTCTTCAATGGTAATAACGCCTTCTTTTTTCACCTTATTCATTGCTTCAGCAATCTTCTGTCCAATAAAACTATCATTATTGGCAGAGATAGTAGCTACTTGTGTGATCTTCTCACTTCCTTCAGTAATGCTGATTGATTGGGCTTTCAATGACCCAATAACAGAGATTACTGCTTTTTCAATACCGCGTTTCAGATCCATTGGATTAGCACCGGCAGTTACATTTTTCATACCGGCAGTTACCATAGCCTGGGCAAGTACGGTTGCAGTAGTAGTACCATCACCGGCAATATCGGCGGTCTTTGATGCAACTTCCTTTACCATTTGGGCACCCATGTTCTGAACACCATCTTTCAATTCAATCTCTTTAGCAACTGTTACACCATCCTTGGTCACAACAGGAGCTCCATAAGCCTTGTCAATGATAACATTTCTTCCTTTGGGACCCAATGTTACTTTCACTGCATTTGCCAATGCATCGACACCCTTTTTAAGTTCTTCACGGGCTTCAGTATTGTAAATAATTTGCTTTGCCATCTTTCTGTGTATCTTAAAATTTATAATTAAATAATAGCAACAATATCAGACTCCCTCATGATCAGATAGTCAGTACCGTCAATAGTGATCTCTGTTCCTGAATATTTACCATATAAAACAGTATCACCAACCTTAACGGTCATAGGTTCATCTTTTTTACCGGTTCCTATTGCTACAACTGTTCCTTTTTGTGGTTTTTCTTTGGCTGTATCAGGGATAATGATTCCACCGGCTGTTTTCTGCTCTGCAGCTGCCGGTTCAATTAATACCCTATCAGCTAATGGCTTTACATTCACTTTTGTCATTGCTATTTATTTTTAAAGTTTTACAATTATTATGTTGTAACTGCTTTTGTCATAATCTGTGCCAAAAGTTACCATATCAGGAATTAAAATAATGATGAGAACACGTTTTTCTTTGATTATCAATGAATACAGAGAATAATTAACGTGTAAAATATCTTCATGCTAAAACTGCATAAAATAAAAATGTCAGATTCTGTGACAATCTGACATTATACGATGACTCTTGAAAACCCTTTGTCCTATTCTTGTGGAGGGGCTTCCTGGAAATCCTGAACCGGCTGAGCTTGCTCATTAATCATTTGGCGAAGTTCAGTGTCAGTGACTGTATTGACACTCTGGTTGCGGGGTATTACAAAAATGGAAAATAAACTTAGAACTAATAGCACAACAGCTAATGTCCAGGTTGTTTTTTCGAGAAAGTCAGCAGTCTTTCTAACACCCATAAACTGGTTGGATGAAGAAAAGTTTGAAGCCAAGCCTCCACCTTTAGAGTTTTGAACTAACACTACAAGTGATAATAACACACAGGCGATCAGAATTAATACAGAAACCAAAACGTATGCTGCCATTTTAAAGATATTTTATGTTAAATTGATTCTTTTACTTTTGCAATTTGGGCTGCAAAGTAAACGCTTTTTTCCGGATATATCAAGATTAATTTTTCATAAATTTTAATTGCCTTCTCTGGATTGCCTTGTTGCAAATGAATTTTTGCAAGTGTCTCGCTCACAATGTCTTCGTTGTCAAGACTGCTCCTCTTTGCTTTGTCTACAGGATTAAAGAACTCGCGCTTTGGAGTAATCTTTGGCTCATTCTTGATAAAGCGATCTATTAATTCTTTCGTACTAAGCGTATCCTTTGTATCATTATCCCGACTATCCAAATTATTATCCGGAGAATCCTCTATGACTTCTGATCCTTGAGCAGGCAGTTCTTCAAGTCGATACTCAGAAGGTACATATTGAAATTCACTCTCATCATCATGATTATCAATGTTCTCGGCTAATTCCAAATTCCTGATTGCAGAGTCCTCTTCAGTATTCACAACTGCATCATTCCTTTTCGCTTGATCTTTGGAAATACTCTCAAGTTGATTTTCTTTTGTGTCAGCAATATCTACTGTCACTTCTGATTCCAGCTTGTCAATTACCAATTCACCAGCTAGCTCATCCCTTCCGTATGAATCATCTAATGTATCAACCGGCTCATACTCATCAGTTGGTTTATGAATAATGTCAGAACCGGCAACCAAACCCGCAGTCACACCAGAATCTTCTGTATCTATTCCTGCGATTTCAGCCAGACGCTTTGCAATAATTCTCTGAAGTTCTTTAATATACTCTTCCTCTGATACAGCATCTTCAGCGCTGTCGGATGTCGACAGTTCCGATACGATATTAACTGTTGGAGAGGTAGTAATGGATTCTTCATTCCCCACCTTTTGAACTACATCGTCAAATGGAACAGGCTCCTCTGTCATTACGATTGATTCCTCATGTAAAGATTCACGGGATGGTATTATTTCATCAATTCGCTCTTTAATGGTAACAATAGGCTGTGCTTCAGGAATATATGAAGGAGTGTCTTGCTTCTCATAGCTGCTTACCTGATTCAGATCAGGATAGACATTATCAGGAACAGTTTGAGTGATATCCTCTTTTAATGATACACCATTTGCAGGAATATTATCAACTGCTTCAGCGTCCATTAGTTTTTTCAACTTAGCTCTGCTGCCGGCATAGGCAACAGAAAGTTTCAATTGATTATTAAAATGAATACTGTCAACAGCTTTAAGGTTTAGTGAAAGTAGTATTTGGGCAATCTGGCAATAAGGCATGAGCTCGGTTACCTGTTTAAGGTCATTCAGGGTTTCTGTTGAAAGAACCTCTGATTGCCTTATCATCGATAGAAACCGGGATTGGTTCATGGTATTACCAATTAACAACTGACTTATTGAAAATATCTTCCACGAGTGCTTCACTGATCAGTGTAATCAATCCTTCCTCCACTGTATTCAGGTCCAGATTGCTCTGGTAGTCTTCATACCTGGTAAAGGTACTCTCGAAATTATCTTTAGGACTATATTTATTAACGAATCTTACATTAACTGTTATCTTAAGCCTAATAAGGGCTGCAGTCTGCTCACCGGTTATAGCCACTGGTTCTGTAGAATATCCTGTGATCTCGCCCTCAAGATGCAGGTCGCCATTTCTGGGAACCAAATTCAAACTTGTCTGTGATGTAAATTTATCTTTAAGTTTTTCTACAAATGTCTGGCTAAGTGCAGGTTGAACCAGATCTGCCTTATTGGGAAATGTGGCAATGGAAATGCTCTTGGCTTCAGGTGGAATAGAGGCTCCTGTGAACGAATAAACTCCGCAACCTGGCAACAAGGAAGACAGCAACAGAATCAGGAAGACAATATAGATTTTGCCTGATAATACAGTAATTGTTTCAGTTACTCCTTGTTTTGACGAGCTTTTTCTCTTAGTCAGGGTAAATACCATATTCCTTAATTTTTCTGTACAATGTTCTTTCGGATATACCGAGTTCTTTGGCTGCTATTTTCCGTTTGCCCTTGTGTTTCTCAATGGCCTTTTTTATGAGGTCAATTTCCTTTTTCTGAATAGAAAGCGACTCATCGATAATTTCAGGTGTGTAAAAACCATCCATTGAACCCACTTCAGCGGCACTATCATATTCCACAGCCGGGTGATGTGAATTCTCAACATCCTTATATAGCTGTTGTATTATAGGGTAATGCTGCATCTCAGTACTGATTTCGCTGGTCTTTATGATCTCAACAACCAGTTTTTTCATTTCGTTGATATCTCTTTTCATATCAAACAGCACTTTATAGAGGAGTTCTCTTTCTGAGAAATCAGTTGTAGCAGTCTCCTTCTTGTAGAGCATTGGCAGGTCACGATGTTCTTCAGGAAGATAGCGTTCAAGTAAAACGCTTGTCAATAAACGCTCTTTTTCAATAATGGATATCTGTTCAGTTATATTCTTTAGTTGCCTGATATTGCCTTGCCATCTGTAATTCATCAACATCTGTTTTGCAGATTCATCAAGCTCAATTGGTGGCATTCTATATTTTTCTGCAAAGTCATTTGCAAATTTCTTGAATAGGAGAATCACATCTTCCTTACGTTCTCGAAGTGGCGGTATGAATATAGGCACTGTATTTAAGCGGTAGAATAAATCCTGCCTGAATTTCCCTTTATTAATGGCATCAGGAATGTCAACGTTGGTAGCTGCAACTACCCGAACATCCGTTTTAATTACTTTTGAAGAACCCACTTTAATAAATTCGCCGGTTTCCAATACCCTTAAAAGTCGCACTTGGGTAGATAAAGGCAGATCTGCAACTTCATCTAAAAATATGGTACCGCCATTCACAACTTCAAAATAGCCCTTTCTGGCATCCGTTGCGCCGGTAAATGCGCCCTTCTCATGACCAAACAACTCAGAATCTATGGTACCTTCTGGTATTGCACCGCAGTTAACTGCTATATATGGACCATGTTTACGGGCACTTAACTGGTGAATGATCTGAGGAAATACTTCCTTTCCTACTCCACTTTCACCGGTAATAAGCACAGTAATATCAGTAGCTGCGACCTGACCAGCAATATCGATTGCTCTTTCCAGCAGTAATGAATGACCAATAATACCAAATCGTTGTTTGATGGCTTGAATGTCCATAGTAAAATTCCTTGCTTCCGTATGCAAAATTACGAAAAATACAACCGTTTACTGCCAATGAAACGTTAATAACTGCCAAAATGACACATTATTTTCTAATCCTTGCGGCCAGCTCTTGCTCAAGCATCTTTGACAACTTGTTCATGAAGTTATCAATCTCTTTGTCAGTAAGGGTTTTACTTTCATCCTGAAGTGTAAAGCTAACGGCATACGATTTCTTACCGGCTTCTATCTTATCTCCTTCATAAACATCAAACAGGTTTACTCTTTTCAACAAGTGTTTATTGACCCGGAAAGCAACCTTCTCAATTTCACTATAGTTGGTATCTTTGTCCAGTAACAGTGCCAAATCCCTTCTTACTTCGGGGAATCTTGAAACTTCCTTATAAACAACCTTATGCTGTTGGGCGATTGATACAAGGTAATCCCATTCTATTATTGCCACTATTACCGGTTGGGTAATTGATACCTTTGAAGCAAGCTGTTGGCCAATTATGCCTATGCTGTATATTGGCTTGTTGTTATATTTGAAAGCCTGTCCAACTGAATAAATGGCAGGTGCTTCATCCAATACTAAACCGGTGGTGTTCAATCCCATTATTTTAAGGATGTTAAGCACGAAGCCATTCATGTAATAAAAGTCAACATCTTTCCTGGGATGGTTCCAATGTTCAGAATGCTGTAATCCTGTTGTATATAGATTGAGTACTTTCTTCTCGCTGTACTTATCAGTTACCTTATCTCCCTTGGGATCTGGATTTAGCTTGTAAACATTACCAAACTCGAAGAATTTCAAGTTTCCTTGTTTACGATTGATGTTATAGCTTATTGACTCTAAACCACCATAGAGTAGCGTTTGTCGCATTATATCAAGTTCCTTGCTCAATGGATTTAGAATCGCAACTGATTCTGACGATTTAAAATGCAGGTCATCTGAGTAATAGTCAGAACTACTCAGTGAGTTTGTCATTATTTCATTGAAGGCATTGCTTACAAGATAATCGGCAACTCTATTATAAAGACTTTCCTGATCAGGCTTTTGAGTGTATGATATACTTGCCCGCATCTGAAGGCCACTCTCAATTTTGTTGTATCCGTATATCCTAAGGATTTCCTCTACTATATCAGCGGTTGTAGCAACATCCACCTTAAATGGTGGTATGGCTATGAGTAGCCCTTCGCTGTCTGATTTCAGTATTTTTACCTGTAACATTTCAAGTATATTCCTGACCATATCGGCAGGCATGTGCTCACCTATCAATTTATCAACATCAGCATATTTCAATTCGAGCTCGGCATGCTTTACAGGATCAGGATATATGTCAGTAATGTCAGATGAAATCTCTCCTCCGGCAATTTCCTTTATCAGTAATGCCGATCTTTTTAGGGCATCAACAGTTATTTCAGGATCTGTTCCCCTTTCAAATCTAAAGGAAGCATCAGTCTTCAGGCTGTGCAGCTTTGAGGTTTTTCTGATGGTAACAGGATTAAAACAGGCACTTTCAATGAAAATGGAAGTAGTCTGATTGGTAACACCTGATTTTTCCCCACCAAAAACACCTGCCAGGCACATTGGTTCTTTAGAATTGCAGATTAGCAAATCGTCACCTGATAATGTTCTTTCAATATGGTCAAGTGTGGTAAACTTGCTTCCATCCTTAACTTTTCTAATAATAACCTTGTGATCAGTTATTGCGTCAGCATCAAAAATATGCAATGGTTGTCCGTATTCAAAAAGTATGAAATTGGAAATGTCAACAATATTATTGATAGGTCGTATTCCAATTGATTTAAGTCTATCCTGCAACCATGCCGGGGATTGTTCTACCTTAACATTTTGCATTGTTAATCCAGAATAGCGTATGCATTCTTTGGAGTCTTCCACAACAATCTGAACCGGGAGTGACCTATTATCAACCGAGAAACCTGATATCTCAGGCCTTTCAACTGATACATTACCTAAATCTCTAATATTGAAGGCGGCAGCAAGATCTCTTGCCACTCCCAAATGTGAAAGAGCATCAGCATGATTTGGAGTAATGCCAATTTCAAACAAAGTATCAGTAACTATATTAAAAAAGCTAGCAGCTGGTATACCGATTTCTGTATCTTCAGGCAATACCAATATTCCGTCATGTGACTCCCCGATACCCAGTTCATCTTCTGCACATATCATCCCCTCCGACACTTCTCCTCTTATTTTTGACCGGTTGATTTTGAAACTTTCATCACCCTTATATATAATAGCACCCTCCAGTGCTACTATTACTTTCTGGCCAACAGCAACATTAGGTGCTCCGCACACTACGTTCAACAATGACTCTTTTCCAACATCAACCGTTGTTATGTGAAGCTTATCAGCATTTGGGTGTTGTTCACAGGTTATTACCTTGCCGGTTACAAATCCAGCAAGGCCACCTTTTATTGATTCAAAGCTTTCAACAGCTTCAACTTCCAAACCAATATCTGTAAGTAGAAGTGAGATTTCATTAATATCGAGTGAGCACTTAAGATACTCTTTTAACCAGTTATAAGATATTTTCATTCTCTAAAAATTGAGGTTCAAAATTACGAAATTAGTTATTAGCAACAGTTGAATAGTTGCTTATGAATGAAGGTTGGGGATTTGCTATTGTTGTTATATCCATTTCTGGGGAAATTGGTCATTGCCTTATTGATCTATTCCGACAACAACATACAATAAACTGACAGTTCATGATCTCATCATTCCAAATCCCACAGATTACTATCTAATACTAACTGATATTCCCCCATTGCTTATTCTGGGTCTGCATATATAGAAGCATCTTTCTGTTTTGCGGATGGTTAAGCTCAGGATCTTCCAGAATCAACTCTTTTGCGACTTGTCGTGCTTGCTTAAGGATATTTTCATCCTTTACAATATCAGCCAGCTTAAGGCCTATTAATCCACTTTGTTGTGTACCCTGAATATCACCGGGACCACGAAGATGAAGATCAACCTCCGCAATTTCAAAACCGTCGTTGCTTCTCACCATTGTTTCAATGCGCTTTCTGCCATCTGAAGTAAGCTTGTATGACGTCATAAGCAAACAAAATGACTGTGATCCTCCTCTTCCTACTCTACCTCTTAACTGGTGTAGTTGTGACAAACCGAATCTTTCAGCATTTTCAATGACCATCACTGTTGCATTTGGCACATCTACACCAACTTCAATGACAGTAGTTGCCACCATAATTTGAGTTTTCCTTTCAAGAAAACGCTGCATTTCACTTTCCTTTTCTGCTGCTTTCAGTTGTCCATGCACTATGCTTATCTGGTATTCCGGCAGAGGGAAGTATCTTGAAACAGTATCAAAACCATCCATAAGATCCTGTAGCTGCAACGACTCTGATTCATTGATTATTGGATAAACAAAATAAATTTGACGTCCCTCAGTAATCTGTTGTTTAATAAACTGAAACACTTTCAGACGATCCTTCTCAAAGAAATGGAACGTTTTGATTGGCTTTCTCCCAGGTGGAAGTTCATCGATTACTGAAATCTCAAGATCTCCATAAACAGTCATAGCCAATGTCCTGGGTATAGGTGTGGCTGTCATAACTAGAATATGAGGAAGTATCTGGCTTTTCTCCCACAGCCGTGCTCTCTGGGCAACACCAAAACGATGTTGCTCGTCAATAACAACGAGACCAAGATTTTTAAAAATCACTTCTTCTTCAATAAGAGCATGTGTTCCAATCAGGATGTTCAATTCACCATTTATAAGCTCCGAATGAATATCTCCACGTTCTTTCTTTTTGGTGGAACCTGTAAGAAGTTTAACATTGATGGGCATATCGGCCAGAAACTTTCTGATGGTATTGTAATGTTGGTTGGCCAGAATTTCGGTGGGTGCCATGATACATCCCTGACAATTGTTATCAATTGCAATCAGTAATATCATCAAGGCTACCAAGGTTTTTCCGCTACCAACATCACCCTGCAGCAGTCTGTTCATTTGTTTTCCGGTGGCCAGGTCCTTTCTTATCTCCCTAATCACCTTCTTTTGAGCAGAGGTGAGTTCAAATGGTAGGTATTTCTCGTAAAAATCAAGAAAGTTGGAACCTAGATTGGCAAATACCCTTCCAATAGATTTCTCATTTCTGATGTGCTTTAATCGCAATAATTCCAGTTGAATAAAAAACAGCTCTTCAAATTTTAGACGGGACCTGGCTTTTTCAAGTACCTCAAAAGATTTCGGGAAATGCAGATTTGCAATTGCGTCAGCTCTTGATAGAAAACCATTCTTGGCTATAATGTCGCTGTTAAGGTTTTCTTCAATAAATGAGTATGATTGAACTAGTGCATTTCTAATTATCTTGCCGAAACTCTTTCCAGTAAAGCCTTTTCTCTTAAGCTTTTCCGTAGTATAATAATAAGGCTGTAATGGCTCTGATTCTAATGTTTTCTCATCTTCCACAGAATCCATATCCGGATGAGTAATATTAAACTTGCCATTGAAGATTGAAGGTTTGCCAAAAACTATGTATTCATCACCCACATTGATTTTGGTTTTCCACCATGAAACACCTTGAAACCAGACAAGTTCTATTCGACCACTTCCATCATCAAGCATCCCAACCAACCTGGTAGCTCTACCTTCGCCAATTTCCTTCAACCCAAGCAACCTCCCCTTGAGTTGAACATACGCTACATCTGAATCAATGTCCTTGATCTGATATATCTTGCTTCTATCAATGTATCTAAAAGGATAGTAATGCAACAGATCGCCAAATACTTTAATATTCAACTCTTTCTTCAGCAAATCCGCCCTGGCAGGACCTACTCCCTTTAAATATTCTACCGGAGTTTCAAGTGGATTCAATTCAAACAATTTTACAAAGCAAAGATACTCAAGGAAAGGATTAAAAAGAAAAGCCCGGCAATAATGTGCCGGGCTTTTCCTACTATATATGAATCACTTAGAATTCCCAAAGATTGTGTTCAAAGTTAAAGAGCTCATTCTTAACCCTCTCTGCTTCCATTAATGCATCTACTCCAGTTGCATAATCAGAAATTCGACGATCATAAACATTATCCTCTTTATAGATATAACTACTGAACATTCGTTTCCAGAAAATATCATCATACGTTTTCCGTGCTGAGCTATTGTATCTGTTAAACACCTCAGCTTTAGCAAGAATAGGACGAGCTTCAGGGAAATTAATCCAGAACAACGGATCATATGCTCTGAACAATCCCTTTTCGTCGAAATTATCACGTACCGGGCAAATACCAAGTACACGAACTTCCATTACTGACCTCTGCTTGTCGAAGAACCAATCCTCCTTGATCCTGAACCTCTTCACATCAGTAGGATTGAATTTTACAGAAATTATTGTGTCATACCAATCATAAGGTGGATAGGGGCGCTGCATAGGAACGGAGTCAGTCCTCTCCAGTCTGTTCATAATTTCCTGATATGTCAGTGGTACAACAAACTCATCAGATGGATTAGAAGCATCGTAGGCAGTTATTGAACCTTCTTTCAATGCGTCAAGCAATACCTGCATCAGGCTCCTCAAGTCGTTATGAGGTTCTTCAGGATAATAAAATGCCTGATTCATCTTCTCACGAAGATCAATCACGCGCCATATCCTTTTACTCCAGACAACATCAGCTTCACGAACCCAAGGGTATGTTATCGGCTTTTTTTCTATGGTCGTTTTTTTATCGTAAACTCCATCACGCGGAGGACTAGTAAGAACCTGAGCCATGCCGGTCTTTGCAAAACCTGCCGTGAGC
>JAEYXG010000118.1 GCA_023428585.1 Bacteroidota bacterium | reverse complement strand
CACCTGATCCTACTGATTTTTATAATTTCGTGAATGACCATTTCCCATTGTACCAGAATAGCTTGAGTGATTTTATTAACACGTGGTCAGCAAATCCTGGAAATTCTGATCTGATAAATCAAGCTTCCAGATATCTGGATGAGCTGGTAACGATTAGGAAAGATGTCCCAACAGTGGGAGCTTCCGGTGCCGTTTTTGGCATTTTACTGGCTTTTGGAATGATGTTCCCAAATACCTTAATCTATATCTATTTCCTCTTCCCCATAAAGGCAAAATGGTTTGTTATAATATATGGTGGTCTGGAATTGTTTATGGGAATTAGAAACAGTGCAGGTGATAATGTAGCACATTTTGCACACCTCGGTGGAATGATTTTTGGTTTTTTCCTGATCAGATACTGGAATCGTAAAATAAATCGTTCTAACTGGGACCAAAACTATTAATAATATGTATCCTCAGACTTCTCCTCTGGAAAGGATTAAAATATTTTTCACCAAACGCGAGGCACTCTCCAGGCTAATACTGGTAAATATTGTTGTTTGGCTGGTCATTCTTTTGATAAAAAATCTTGCATTTCTCTTTTCTAGTCCGGAAATAGGAACAACTGGTCTTTATAAACAACATTTAATTGACTATATCTCATCAATATTGGCTATTCCGGCAAATATCAACTCCTTTATTGCAAAGCCGTGGACATTGATTAGTTATATGTTTCTCCATTTCGACTTCCTGCATATCTTATTTAACATGTTGTGGTTGTATTGGTTTGGGATCATATTCGTGCAGTATCTTTCACAAAGGCAATTATTTGCCACCTACTTATATGGAGGAATAGCTGGGGGTTTGATTTATATTTTAGCCTTCAATGTTTTTCCTGTATTTGAGGTAATTAAAGGAACGGCATTGGCGTTGGGAGCATCAGCTTCAGTAATTGCCATTGTTGTTGCCATTTCATTTTATGTGCCGAATTATACCATTAATCTTTTGTTATTCGGTCAAGTCAAAATAAAGTACTTGGCAATTATTACAATTGTGATGGACCTTCTAATGATTAATTCAGGTAATGCCGGGGGGCATATTGCCCATTTGGGTGGCGCTTTATGGGGATTCTTATACGTGAGAATACTTCCTAAATATGATCCTTCAAAGATCTTTCGAATCTTTTTTGATAGCACGTATCATCAAACAAAAAGGACCAGATCAAAGAAGTTTAAAGTAAAATACGGAAACCACCCTGTTTCAGATGAAGAATACAACTTGCAGAAAAAAGAAAAGCAACAAAAAATAGATAAAATACTTGACAAGATTAGCCACTCGGGATATAACAGCCTAACCAAAGAAGAAAAAGAACTTTTATTCTCCAGTAGTAAAAATAAAAACAGCTGATAACTCAGACATAATGATAACAATGAAATCCAGAAGATTGACCTTTGGTTCAGGTATTCTCCTGTTGATCAATTTGGTTGTTTTATTTCTGTTAGCCATTGGTTTTATGGCTGCGTATATTCCTCCTGATAAAAACTGGATGTTTGCTTTTGCAGGTTTGGTGTTTCCTTACGCTGTAATCGCCAATGTTTTATTTGTATTCATCTGGATGTTTCTATGGCGCAAGCTGTTTCTTATATCATTGTTGGCACTGATAATTAGTTGGAATCGTCTAACAACATATATTCAGTGGCAAAAGCACTCAACAACACAAGAAGTTAAAAGTGAAAAAGCTAAGATAATCTCCTACAATGTCCAGATCTTTGATCTTTATAATTGGAGATCTGATAATATAAGTGAAAAGGGGCATAATATATTAAAACTTTTGAAAGACGAAGCCCCGGATATAATCTGTCTTCAAGAATATCATGCCGGAAAGAAAAACAAAGTTGATATTTTAGATTCCATTGTAACCTTGACTGGATTAAAGTATCAGCAAATTGCCTATGTTAAAAAAGAAGGCGAGAACATGCCTTACGGCATTGCCACCTTCAGCAGATGGCCTATTATTAATAACGAAGTAGTTGATTTTGAAAACAATCCTATCAATTTTTGCATATATTCTGATTTGATCATTCATGGTGATACTATAAGGTTGTTCAACGTACATCTCGAATCCATCAGACTAAGTAGGGAAGATTATCTGTATGTGTCAGAATTACCTAAAAAAGCAGATACGCAAGAACTATTTTCCGAAAACTCTAGAAAAATAATCAGGAAATTCAAAAGGGCTTTTGTAAATCGCGCCCCTCAAGCCAGAAAAATAGCTGAATTGATTGAGGAGTCCCCTTACCCTGTTATAATATGCGGAGATTTTAATGATACTCCTTCATCATACACCTATCATCAATTGGCAAACAATCTCCTGGATGCCTATAAAGAATCAGGTCATGGAATAGGAATGACATATGCAGGTTCATTACCTTCATTCAGAATTGATTATATACTTCATGATGAATCTATTAAGTCATTCAACTATAGAACAATAAAGAAGAATAATTCTGATCATTTTCCTATCAGCAGTGACATCATTATGCCTTAAACCTAATGAGAGCCCTACTGCAGATTGTGTCTATTCCTCTCTTGGTAATATTAATGCTGTCAGGTTCGGCAGCTTTTATTCCGCCATCCAAGAGCCTACTAATTGCCTTGACCGGCCTAATATTTCCTGTTATATGGTTACTAAATTCAATACTTTTTCTCATTCTCTTAATCTTCAAATTTAGATGGCTGAGGTTGGCTTCATTCTTGATATTGATCTTAACATTGCCAATTATGCTCAGATATACTTCAATCAAGAAGAATAAGGACATAAAGAGCAGTACATACAGTATTTTCAATTTCAATACTTATGGATTAAGAATTCCTTATAAAAACTCCCAACAGCTTTCTAACCAAGACATTATTCTTAACCTGGTCAACCAATCGAATTACACCTTGGCTTGCTTTCAGGAATTTCCGATGAAAGGTTCTAGACATGGCTTATTTTATGAGAAATTAATAAATGGACTTGTACTGCCTTTTAAGAGTCTATCAGAATATTCCAGCGAAGAAAAAAGCACACAACTTATTCTTGTTACTGCTTCAGCTTTCCCAATACTAAATGAAGAGGTGCTGTACTACAACAATAGAGCTTTTGCATTAATAACTGACATACAATTTCCCGAAAGAATTATCAGAGTATATAACATACACCTTCAATCAGTTAAGTTCACACAGGAGCGTAAACTACTAGAATTCAATGATAATAATAATTCAATCTCAATTATTAAGCAAATAACAGGAGCAATAAAAAAGCTGAATATAGCCTTTATCCATAGAGAAGAGGAGACCGATCAACTCACGACAAAAATTAAAAATAGCCCTTACCCTGTAATTATAGCAGGAGATTTGAATGACACGCAAGCGTCGTATACCTATAATAAAATCAGGACAGGGTTAAAAGATGCTTCTTCGGTTGCAAAGCGAGGTATAAAAAGTACATACAAATACAGTACAATACCTCTGAATATTGATTTCATTTTTCATGATAAGAAGATATTAAGCTCTGATTATAAACAAATAAAACTTACAATTTCAGACCACTATGCAATTGCTACAAGGTTCAAGATAATCGAGGAAAAGTAACTATGGCAACATATCAAACTGACTTTTTCATGCGAACAAAAATTGAAGGGCATTAAAACTTTAGAATGCGCTCTTTATATTAGCAGGATAGTAGCTCTAGTTGCCCAGCAATTGAATAAATAATGCTTAACTTTGTAAACATAGCAGCGCTCAATTGTGTTGATTATCAATTATCTATATTAATCCCATACAAAAAAGACCTAGTAAAGTGGATTTTAAGCTAACTTCAGAATACCAACCTACAGGAGATCAACCACAAGCAATCAAACAATTGACTGAAGGATTAATAAGGGGTGATCAATCGCAAGTATTGCTTGGAGTTACAGGTTCTGGAAAAACTTTCACTATAGCGAATGTGATTGCTCAAGTTAACAGACCAACTCTGGTTTTAAGTCACAACAAGACGCTTGCAGCCCAACTATATGGGGAGTTCAAGCAATTTTTTCCGGACAACGCTGTAGAATATTTTGTGTCATATTATGATTATTAT
>JAEYXG010000107.1 GCA_023428585.1 Bacteroidota bacterium | reverse complement strand
GTTCTGTTTGGGGAATTGCATAATAATCCAATAAATCACTGGCTTCAACTTGAGTTGTCAAAAGCATTGTATAGCAAGATAGGTAATAAGCTCATAATGGGTGCTGAGATGTTTGAATCAGATAATTCCCTTATTATAGGCGAATATCTGCAGGGAAAGGTCAAGGATAGAAATTTCGAGGCTGAGGCACGTTTGTGGCCAAATTATAAAACAGATTATAAGCCTTTGTTGGTGTTTGCACGTGACAGCAGTGTGAATTTTATAGCAACAAATATACCACGCCGTTATGCTTCGCTGGTGAACCGTGAAGGATTCGAAGCACTGGATAATCTTGATTCACAAGCAAAGGAATTAATAGCGCCATTACCGGTTAAGTATGATTCTGAGCTTTCAGGATATAAATCAATGCTTTCAATGATGGAAGGTAGTAATCATGCGAATCAGAACCTGCCAAAGGCCCAGGCTATAAAAGATGCAACAATGGCATATTTTATTCTGAAGAACCTAAAGCCCGGCTCAACTTTCGTACATTTTCATGGAACGTACCATTCTGATGACTTTCAGGGTATAATGTGGTACCTGCTTGATGCAAAACCTGATCTCAAGGTGTTGACTATTAGTTCTGTGGAGCAGAATGATATTGATAAATTGAGTGAGGAAAACTTAAATAAGGCTGATTTTATCATTGCGACACCTGCTTCAATGACCAAGACGCATTAACCGGGACTGACAAAGGTATAATTCAGGTTTATCAAAAAATTCCATATTGTTACAATGAATATCGCGACAAGTTTGGCAAGGTAAAAGTTTGTCTTTGTTTTCGAAACCAGTAGATATATTACCAGGGTGTTTATCAGCAGTCCGATCAATGAAATTCCAAGGAAACGGCCATATTCCAAGAAAATTTCCGGATTATGACTCCTGAATGTCCAGATACGATTCAGAATATAATTACTGCTGGCAGCTATTGTGAATCCAATTGCATTTGAAATGTATTTCTGAATCTTTAGTTTTTCTTTACACAAATAGGTGAAACCAAAATCAACAAAGACACCTGAAAATCCTACAACTCCAAATTTGAGAAATTTAAAAATTGTTTCCGCTGTTAGAATATTAACCATAAGTAACCAGGTTAGAAGGTCTGCGTAGCTTTAAAAATATTTTACAATTGAATAATAAGGATCTCAGTCACATTATTCCTAAGTATTTCAACATTAACTGTTTCGCCCGGTTTAAGTTTGCCCAATCTGCTCATGTAATCATAAATATTAGCTACTTTCATTCCATTAATTGCCGTTATTATATCACCTTTCAGCATTCCGGCCCTTGCAGCTGGGGCATCTTTTCGAGTACCTTCCACTTTCATACCTCCTGACGTTTCAGCTCCTGATACATCGGGCATTATACCGAGAGTGACTTTTAAATTCCGACCATAATGCCCTGACTCTTTCTTAGCTCCGGCCTCGGCAAATATCGGGGCTTTCTCCAGAATACCAAAAGCTTTTGTCAAATCAGCTGTAAAAAGTGTAACTTCTGCCTGACCCTGATAATTGATTTTGTCAGGTGTGTCAAGCGGTGTATGATAGTCACCATGGGCTCCGGTAGTTAAAAATAACACGGGTATTCCGGCAGTATAGAAGGCTGCATGATCAGATGGGCCATAACCATCAGGAATGCGTTTCAGTTTAAATGTTCTGTTTTTCTCAAGTATATTAAGAATCGAATCTGTTACATTTGAAGTGCCGGTTCCTGAAATGCTTAATGTGGGTTCATCAGTTTCATTCTTGACTTTCAGTCGACCTACCATGTCAAGATTAATCATGGCCTTGATGGATTTAATGTTCACTGGAGGGTGCTCAACAAAATAACGGGCTCCAATGATTCCCATCTCTTCTGCACCAAATGAAACAAAAATTATACTTCTTGAGGGACGATTGTTTGCTTTTGAGAAATAATTTGCTAACTCCAATAATGAAGCAACGCCCGATGCATTATCGTCAGCACCACCATGTACGGCATTCTCATCCGGTACTCTTGAACCCGATGCATTTCCTCCCATGCCCAAATGATCATAGTGGGCACCTATAACTATGTATTCATCTTTAAGCAAAGGATCATTGCCAACTAGTGTAGCAACTATGTTTCTCGATGTGGCTTTTTCTCTGATTATCTGGGTAGTTGCATCAACCATTGAACTTAAGTTAAATCCAATTGGCTGTTTCTTGCTTATCATTGCTTTCTCAAGTGAGTCAATGGAAGTAATAGGTAATCCTAGTATAGTAGATGCTAATTTCCTGGTGATGCTAATAACCGGTATGCCTGCATCGGATACTGATTTATCAAAAGTAATATCCACCGCACGGTCTGATCTGTCAATTGATGAAGGAGATAACAGTAATACCCCTTTGGCTCCCTTATCATTTGCAGTAAGAGCTTTGGCCCTGTCAGAAGCCATTGGAATAAATGCACTTGTTTGATTGTCGGGCTCCGGATCACCCCTAACTATCAATACCCACTTTCCTTTAACATCAATTTGTTTATAATCATCCCATAGTATACTGTCACTCTGTCCGGTAATGCCAAATCCCGCAAATACCACATGTGCTGCAAGATTTTCAGAAGTTGAGAAGGAGAATGGCTGAAAATCTTTTTCGTATTCAAATTTTTTGTCATCAACACTCAAGCGATTTTCTATGCCCCCTTTAACGTCTGTAATGAGGGAAAAATACTGAAACCCATTGTGGTAATCAACATCGAGTCCTGCTGAGATAAAATGGTCTCTAATATAGACGGCGGCAAGTGAATCGCCTACAGTTCCTGCCTTTCTGCCTCCTAATTCTTCAGAAGCGAGGTATTTTACATGCTTTCTCAATGAATCAACTGAAGGGTATTGCTGACTGAAGAGAGAGAGAGAGGATAAGAATATTATTAGGATACTTAGAGTCTTCTTAATCATATCTATTGCCTTAATGAAAAGTAAAAGAGCAAAGATAGCAAAATACTTACTCCAACTGCTTGACAGTGTTGATTATTAGTAAAAATCGGCTGTAAAAATCGCTGCCCTTACTCTGTGGCAATACTACTTAAAGTGTAACCATAAAGTAACGGCAGGGTATGGGTGTGATAATAGCCTCTATGATAGAATCAATTATTACAGAGGTCTTTACATTTAATTAAATTGAAATTCTTTCTTTAACTGCTCTACCCACTTGGTAATTCGTTCTTCGGTCAATTCGGGTTGGCTGTCTTCATCAATTGCCAATCCTACAAATTTGCCATCCATTTCGGCAGTTGAATAGTAGAAAGAGTAACCTTTTGTTGGCCAGAAGCCAACAACATTCTCTTTTTTGGGAAGTCTGCAAAAAACAGTGCCCATACCATCAACAAAGCTTTCAGGGTATTCAATCTGGTCTCCCAAGCCAAATAATGCCACTTTTTTCTCATCCAGATTTGCTTCAGCCAAAACATCAATGAATCTTTCCCAGTCTTGGTGCATTTCACCGATTCCCCATGCTGAGGTGCCTAGTATCAAATAATTGTAGTTTTCAAGATCCTCACGAGTTGCTTCATTAACATTGTGCAATGAAACATTCTTCTCGCCAAAATGATTACTGATGGTTTTTGCTGTTTTATATGTACTTCCCTTAAGGCTTCCCCCGTAAAAAATTCCAATTTTTGCCATTTCTCTTCTTCTTATAGTCAGTTTTTGATAATTGAGGCTGCAAATATAATCTCAATCACCAAAAGATTGCAAAATTATTGTCTTTTATTTTAGTATTCTGATAATCTGATCTTTAAAAAACAATCCCCGTATTATTTTTGATCTACTATAACCCTTTTAAAGCCATTTGGTTCATTTTAATTCCGAATTTAACAGCATTTGTTCTCTCAACCTAATAGCCATTAATCCTTTTCATAACTTTGCAGCCATTTTTAGTGATTTATTGTTCAAAACAATGATGTTCCCTATGAAAAATAAACTCTTGGCTTTATTTGTGTCATTAAATCTACTAGCAGGGACTTCGGTTCTGGCGCAGGATGTTGATAAAATAGCAAAAGATATTAAAACGGGTAATGATATATTATTAGGTGCTGTTACTAGAGAAGGGCTTAAAAATATTGGTACCTGGTTTACTGAAGAGTATGATCTTTACAGTCCTGATACTGCAGCAATCAGTTATCTTATCAGGAATAAGGAAAAGCTTCCTAACGTATTTGTTGTTCTGGGCACCTGGTGTGGTGACAGTAAAGAGCACGTGCCTCATTTTTATAAAATAATGGATTTAATTGATTACCCTGCCGCAAAGATATTTATGGTGAGCGTTGACCGCGATAAGAAAGCTGAAGAATTCTGTTTGGCTGATTTTGAAATAACACTTGTTCCAACTTTCATCTTTACTTCAAAAGGTGAAGAGATTGGCCGAATAATTGAAACTCCGGCTGAATCATTGGAGAAGGATTTGGTTAACATCATGAAACAGAAGTAGCTTTAAAGAAGTTAGTTGATGAAAGTTTTTGAGAAAATTATTGATATAAACTCATACTTGCTACACCAATTGGATTCAGGCAAAACAATTGGTTTTGTTCCTACAATGGGGGCTTTGCACATTGGGCATATTTCACTTGTTGAGAAATCTATTGCTGAGAACGACCTGACAGTAGTAAGTATATTTGTAAATCCTATCCAATTTAACAATCCTGCTGATTTGGAAAAGTACCCCCGAAACTTGCAACAAGATCAGGAGATGCTTGAAAATGCCGGTGTTGATATTGTATTTGTGCCATCAGTTGAAGAGATGTACCCGGAACCTGTGACTACAACATATGAATTCGGATCTCTAAGTAGAGTAATGGAAGGTGAATTCCGCCCGGGTCACTTTAATGGAGTGGCTGTGGTTGTTAGAAAGCTGTTAGAGATTGTGATGCCCCACAAAGCTTATTTTGGTGAAAAGGATTTTCAGCAATTGCAAATAATAAAAGCTCTTGTCAGGAATTTAAATCTGCCGGTGCAAATAGTTCCTTGCCCTATTAGTAGAGAGGATGATGGTCTTGCCAGAAGCTCACGCAATGCAAGGCTAACCCTTGAGATGCGTGAGGCAGCTCCTTTCATCTATGCGCAATTGCTAAAAGCACGCAGTAATGCAATTTCTATGACATCAGAGGAACTGGAAGCATGGATGACCGAGTCATTCAGTAACCACCATCTTTTACGACTTGAATACTTTACGGTGGCAAACGGTGAAACACTTCAGCATACAAATGGTAAAATAAACCCAAGCGACTACGGCTTTATTGCTGTTTATGCCGGCGATATTCGTCTTATAGATAATATTCGATTATTTTAGTATTTTTGTAAATCTATGACTCTAGAAATCTTAAAATCAAAAATACACAGAGCCACAATAACGGAGGCCAATGTGCATTATATAGGCAGTATCGGAATAGATGAAGATCTGATGGATGCGGCAAACCTTATTGAATTTGAGAAAGTTCAAGTGCTTAATATCAATAATGGTGAAAGACTTGAAACATACGTAATCAAAGGATTAAGAGGCTCTGGAATGATTTCACTCAATGGTGCTGCTGCCCGTAAGGCTGTTGCAGGTGATCTGGTTATTATTGCCGCATTTGCACAGATGAGCCCTGATGAAGCGAAAAGCTTTAAACCAGCAATAGTTTTCCCTGACCAGCATAACAAAATTGTAAAATAAATTTGAAAAAAAAGATTCTCGTTCTTCTTCGTTTTACCTTCTTTCTTGGTATAGGAATTTTCTTTATTTGGCTTTTCCTTCGAAATCTTACCACTGAGCAGAAACAAGAGATTGTTGAAGCTCTTAAGATTGCCAATTATTATTGGATAATCATTGCTATTATTCTTGGAATGCTGAGTCACTGGATAAGGGCAATCAGATGGCGAATGCTAATGGAGCCATTGGGATATAAACCACGGAGGTTGAATGTTTATATGGCAGTTCTGATTGGCTATTTGGCAAATCTTGCACTGCCTCGTTTGGGTGAAGTAAGTAGATGTGGTGTGCTCACACAATATGAAAAAATACCTTTCAACAAATCATTTGGAACTGTAATTACCGAGAGGGCCATTGATATGCTTGCCTTTGTTGCCCTGTTCTTCCTTATGATCTTTACTATGTCAGCTAAGCTGAGCGCATATGTACATCAAAAAATATATGCCCCTTTGCAGGAAAAGCTTAATATCTCAGAGGCCTTAGGAAATAACATTGTCTGGATACTTGCAGGTATTATTCTTCTTTTTGCAGTGCTCTTTCTTGTTTATAGAAAAAAGGTAAGCAGTACAGGCTTATATCTTAAAGTAAGCAAACTGCTGCAGGGTTTTCTATCGGGAATGAAGTCATTATTGAAGATCAAACAACCAATATTGTTTATTCTCTATACTGCCCTAATCTGGTTGCTATACTTGTTGATGGCATATGTGGTGTTTTTTAGTCTTGAGGAAACCTCCTCATTATCATTGGAAGCAGGTTTGGCAGTTCTTGTTTTTGGCTCGGTAGGGATAATGATTGTGCAAGGTGGTATAGGCATTTATCCTGCAATCGTTGCTGAAACATTATTGCTGTTCTCCATTACTTCAACAACAGGTTATGCAATGGGATGGCTAATTTGGTCATCACAAACAATAATGATTCTGATAGCAGGTGTTTTTTCATTACTTTTGTTGAATACCTATAATGCCAAAGGAAATGGCAACAATCGAACTGATACGGCAAAAAATTCTCAACTCACAGAGCCTGCTACCGGCCCTGAACAAATGGTATCTCAACCACAATAAAATTGTTTTCACTAATGGTTGTTTCGACCTGGTTCACCGAGGTCATATTGATTACCTCTCCAAAGCAGCTGATTTGGGTGATGTTCTTATTATTGGATTAAATTCGGATGATTCGGTTTCACGGTTAAAGGGTAAAAACCGTCCCATCATTGATGAATACTCCCGTGCCCTATTACTTGCCTCATTTACATTCGTTACAGGCGTGGTGATCTTTGATGAGGATACTCCATATAACCTTATCAATATTATTAAACCTGACATACTCGTCAAGGGTTCAGATTATAATATCAATGAAATTGTTGGGCATGATATAGTGCTTGCCAAGGGTGGAAAGGTTGTTACCATTGATTATTTACCCGGATTCTCTACCAGCGCCATAGAGAAAAAGATTAAAGATTAAGATTCAATATCTCAATATGTCAAAATCAAAGACCGCATTCTTTTGCAGTAATTGTGGAAGTGAATCACCCAAATGGATTGGCAAATGCCCTTCTTGTGGAGAATGGAATACATATACTGAAGAAATAATTCAGCGTGGCGATAAATCTTCAACTTCCGGTTATAAATCAGAAAAGGTGCCGGTATTGATAAATGATGTATCAATAGCTGAAGAGCATAGAATTAATACAAACAGTGAAGAACTGAATAGAGTGCTCGGTGGAGGGCTCGTACCTGGTTCTGTTGTGCTTATTGGCGGAGAACCGGGAATAGGTAAATCCACTCTAATGCTTCAGATTGCTCTTAAAATCAAAAACCAGCGTTTTTTGTACATCTCCGGCGAGGAAAGTGAGCAACAAATCAGGATGCGTGCTGAAAGAATTGGCCTTAATGCCAATCAATGCTATATCTTGACTGAAACTTCAACTGTCCATATTCTGGCACAATGTGAGAAATTGAAGCCACACATAGTATTGATTGATTCTATTCAGACTATGGTTAGTGAAAGCATTGATTCTTCACCCGGTAGTATTTCGCAAATCAAGGAGACTACATTTGAAATGCTCCAATTTGCCAAACGAACCAATGTTCCTGTTTTTCTAATTGGGCATATAACCAAGGATGGATCTTTAGCAGGGCCTAAAGTGCTTGAACACATGGTTGATACAGTGTTGCAGTTTGAAGGTGACAGGAATTATGGCTTTAGAATATTAAGGTCAATTAAAAACAGATTCGGGAGTACCTCTGAGTTGGGAATTTATGAGATGAACAATGCAGGACTTAGAGAAGTGAGTAATCCTTCAGAACTCTTATTGGGTCAGCATGATGAAATGCTAAGCGGCACTGCCATATCAGCTACATTAGAAGGATTACGGCCAATACTCATTGAAACCCAGGCATTGGTAAGCACTGCCGCTTATGGTACTCCGCAGCGTTCCAGTACCGGCTTTGATACCCGCCGTTTGAATATGTTGCTTGCAGTTCTTGAGAAAAGATGTGGTTTTAAATTAGGAACCAAGGATGTGTTCCTGAATATTGCCGGTGGAATAAAGGTTGTAGATCCAGCTGCCGATCTTTCAATAGTAAGTGCCATATTATCATCAAATATTGATATACCTATTCAGCCTAAGACTTGTTTTGCAGGTGAAATTGGACTTTCAGGTGAGGTTAGGCCTGTAACCCGCATAGAACACCGGGTTTCAGAGGCTGAAAAGATTGGTTTTAGTACTATAGTGATTTCTAAGAATAATCTAAAGGCGGCCAAGAGCACCGCTAAGAAAATTAGAATAGTAGCTTTAAATAATATTGAACAATTAGGTACCCTGCTCTTTTCAAGTTAACAAGTTAAATTATGGCTATACCGGGAAAATATAATACACTGCAAATCACTAAAATAGTCGACTTTGGCGTTTACCTTGACGGTGGTGAACTCGGAGAAATACTACTGCCTATGAAGTGGGTTCCTGATAATTGTAAACCCAATGATGAGCTGGAGGTGTTCATTTATTTCGATTCATCCGACCGTTTAATTGCTACTACTCTCAAACCTCATGCAGTTGTTGGTGAATTTGCATATTTAAAAGTCAATGCTGTAAATCAGGTAGGTGCATTTCTTGATTGGGGCCTTGATAAAGAACTGTTGCTGCCTTACCGGGAACAGAAGTATCGGGTGGAAGCCAATAAGCACTACGTTGTTTATATCTTTTCGGATGATAGAGGACGGATTGCGGCATCAACACAACTACAACGCTTTATTGATAATGATACCAGCGCTTTAAATGTTGGTGAGGAGGTTGGTCTGCTGCTTTATGCTGCAACTGATCTCGGCTTTAAAGCCATTATAAATAATCGCTTTGAGGGAATGATTTATGCAAATGAAGTATTCCAAAACTTATCAGAAGGAGAGAAGCTGGTTGGATATATCAAGCAAATACGAGATGATCATAAGGTCGACTTAAGCTTATACAAATCAGGATATATCAATAAAATTGATGATCATTCCGAAAAAATACTGTTAGAATTAGAAAGGAATCACGGTTTCCTGCCCCTCAATGATAAAAGTTCTCCAGAAGAAATATATGTTTCTTTAGGTATGAGTAAGAAGAACTTTAAACAGGCAATTGGCAATTTATTTAAACTTAAACAAATTAACATCGGAGATTCAGGTATTAATAAAGTACCTGATAAACAATAGATTTCATAAGTTTATGATTCCAAATATGAGACTTTCTGATATTCACATCCGAATCATTACCTCTTATTAGAGATTCTTTTACTTTGCTGTATCATGCCAGGCAATATGACTTTGATGTCATATTGTTGGAACAATTACTGCATTCCGTTTGTTAATAGGAGGTTCAAGTGGTTACTAATGCAATCTTGATAAATTAGTCTGGAAATACCTATACTATTTTATTCGCTATTTCAATGAATTGTGATAATCAGGTCAGAGTGGCAAGTCCTAATATAATATTGTGTATTATTGATTCAAATTATGAGTTCATGTTAATTGTTGAAAGGATGAATGCAAGATTAAGCGAAGTTTATAATAAGCTGAATAACAGTGAGTAATAATTTTATGCCAGTGTAATCACTATTAATATTGCAATAGATAGGGTTTTTTTATTATATTTACACTTATCATCTGGCATTGTTTTTGAAAGCAGAATAAAATGTTGTAGAACTTTATTTAAAGACTAACCTATGAAAAAAGTCATTTCATTTCTTTTAATTGCTTCAATTGTTGCGGCTTGTTCAACCAACAGGGTTACCGGCCGCAAGCAATTAAGCTTGGTATCTGAATCAGAGTTGCAACTTATGGCCACTGAGCAGTATAGCGCTTTTTTGAAGGAAAACAAGGTGATATCACCTAGTGCAAGCAATGATGCAGCTATGGTACAAAGGGTAGGCAATAATATTGCAGCGGCAATAACCAATTATTATCAAAGCGTTGGTCAGGGTGATGTACTGGAAGGGTATAACTGGGAGTTTAACCTTATTGACAGTAAAGATGTCAATGCCTGGTGTATGCCCGGTGGCAAGGTAGTGGTATATACCGGACTGCTGCCTGTTACTCAGAATGAGGAAGCACTGGCCGTTGTAGTAGGACATGAAATTGCCCATGCCATTGCACAGCATGGAAATGAAAGGATGAGTCAGCAACTGGTGCAGCAACTGGGAGGTGTGGCACTGCAAATTGCCATTGCGAATCAGCCTGCCCAAACCCAGGATATATTTATGACATCATACGGTATTGGTACTACAGTTGGTGCAATCCTTCCATTTTCAAGGAAAGAGGAACTGGAAGCTGACAAGTTTGGTTTATTCTTCTCAGCAATGGCCGGTTATAATCCACAGGAGGCAGTTCCATTCTGGGAAAGAATGTCAAATTCCGGTGGAAGTAAACCACCTGAATTTCTGAGTACCCACCCGGCTGATGATACCCGTATTACAAAACTGCAGGGTATTATGCCTGAAGCCATGAAATATTATGAGGCATCTTCTAAAAATCCCGGAGGTTATGGTGCAGGACAAACAGGAACAAAAACCGGTACAAATCCTAAGGTTAAGAAGATTAGATTTTGACCATTCCCCTATAAACTGAGTTGAATTAAAATTAACCAATAAAATCAATTATGAAAAAGTTAAATGTCTTAATTTACCTGATGATATCAATTCTTCTGGTAAGTTGTTCCTCATGGAATAAATCACAAAAAGGTGCAGTCATTGGAGCTGCAGGAGGAGGTGCTACAGGTGCCGTAATCGGTAAAGCTACAGGCAATACTGCCATGGGTGCCATTATTGGTGCTACTGTTGGTGGAGTTGCCGGTGCTGTAATCGGACGTCAGATGGATAAACAGGCAGCTGAAATGGAAAAAGAGGTGCCTGGTGCTAAGGTTGAACGTGTTGGCGAAGGTATCGTCATTGAATTTAGTGGCAAAGTTCTTTTTGGCTTTGACCAATCAAATCTTACTGCAGAGGCTGTAAATAATCTTAAAAGCCTGACTACCATCCTGAACAAGTATCCTGACACTGATATTGTAATTCAGGGCCACACTGACAGTAAGGGCTCAACAAGCTATAACCAGACCTTATCAGAGAAACGTGCAAATTCTGTTGTAAATTATCTTAGAACTCAGAACATTGCTAGTGCACGTTTGAAAACTGTTGGCTATGGTGAGACTATGCCTAAGTACAGCAATGATACTGAAGAAGGCCGTGCTCAGAACCGTAGGGTTGAATTCCTTATCACTGCCAACGAAAAGATGAAAGAAGATGCTCAAAAAGAAGCACAGAGTTCAGGTAGTAACTAATCAAAAAATCACATCATGAAAACAACAAAAAGCTTACTAACAATCGTTATATTGCTATTTATTGCAAGTACCGCATTAGCTCAGGGCTTTGGTATCAGAGCAGGTGTAAATCTCCAAAATATCAATGGAAAGGATTTTGAGGGCGATAAGCTTGAGAATGATCTTACAATGGGATTCAATGCAGGGGTAAATTATGAAATCCTGGTTGGAACTGACATATATTTTCAACCCGGACTTCTATTCTCAACAAAAGGTACTAAATCTACTGAAACCGTTCTTTCACAGGATATAGAAAGCAAGCTTTCACTCTCTTACATCGAATTGCCCCTTAATATTGTGTTTAAACCTTTACTTGGAACCGGGCACATGCTTCTTGGCTTCGGCCCATATGTTGGTTATGGCGTTGGTGGTAAGTATACATTGGATACCCCGAATACCAGTAGTGAGTGGGATATAGAGTTTACAAATGAAGTGACTGAAAGCGATGTCGACAATGATGCATTTTTCATTAAACCATTTGATGCAGGTGCCAATTTTATTATTGGTTATGAAATGGCAAATATGCTCTCAATTCAGCTGAATGCACAGTTGGGCTTGATTGATATTAATCCAAAGTACCCTGTTGATGATGAAGCTACATTGAAAAATACAGGATTTGGACTGTCACTAGGCTACAGATTCTAACTTTAACATGATTATTGTTGATTAACAATTTCTAAAATCAGGAAAGTAATAGGATAAGTCTTCCCTGTAAATAATATTTAAAAGCCGCCATATTATCAAATATGGCGGCTTTTGCTGTGTTAAGTTATATTTATGTAAAAAAATGCCGAAGTTATATAAGGATAGCTGTATTAGTGTATGGTAGTTTTGCACATCCTCAAATTGAATGGTGCCAATCGTGTTTTTGACATAGTTGTTTCTGACAACCAAACAATTTAAGGGACTAATTTTTTAAACAACACCGCTATACAATTTACTAATGAGAGCAGAAACACCTAGGAAACTAAGCCAATCAGAAAAGACCGATAATAAAGTATTTCTCCAGTTCTTAAACAGAGATTCCAAAAAGGAAAAAGAATCGGCTGAAAATAAGATCAGGGAACTTGTAATGGAGAACATACAACTACGACAGCAAATTCGAAATAGGGCATTTAAAACAAATGAAGTACTTAATCACAACCATAAGATTGTATCGATTATAGCACATGATTTGCGAAGTCCCTATAACACGGTGCTCGGTACACTTGATTTTCTTAGAAAGAATTCGGCATCGATGAGTCAGGAGGTGCTTGGTTCATATTTTGATCTGATAATCAATACATCCAATAATGCACTCGATTTGCTTGATAGTTTGCTCGATTGGACTACATTAAACAAAAGCTCGAAAAAATTCAATCCAACATTGTTTAATTTGCAGCACTTAGTGTCGGGTGTATTGCAAAACCTGAAACCGGTTGCTGAAATCAAGGAAATCAACATTGTAAACAAGATTCCTTCTAATGTTGTGGTTATTGCTGATAAGAATATGCTGGCAACCATTTTTAGAAATTTGGTAACCAATGCAATTCAATACAATAATCAGGGTGGGGAAGTTTTTGTTTCTTCAAACTTAAACGATGATCAGCTTGTTGTGGAAATTAGTGATAACGGTAAAGGTATTGATGCTGAACAACTTGATTTATTAACTGACAAACTTGATTCGGAATCAATGAACACATGTTTTAGCGACAGCAGGAAAGGCTTGGGCTTGATGTTCTGTAAGGAATTTGTTGGAATGCATGGGGGTGATTTGAAAATTGAGAGCAAGGTTAATGTTGGAA
>JAEYXG010000101.1 GCA_023428585.1 Bacteroidota bacterium | reverse complement strand
GGGTTATTATTGCCGGTGCAGGTATGGCCGCACATCTTGCTGGTGTTATTGCTGCGATGACCCCACTGCCTGTAATTGGTGTGCCTATCAAGGCTTCACTTGACGGACTTGACTCACTGCTTGCCATGGTCCAAATGCCTCCGGGTATTCCGGTTGCAACGGTTGCCATAAATGGAGCTCGCAATGCAGGCATACTGGCCGTTCAGATTCTGGCAGTTGATGACAAGGAGTTACACTCTAAACTGATGACATTCAAGGAAGACCTCAAACAAAAGATCGTTAAAGCCAATGAAGAGCTTAATCTGGTGAAGTATGATTACAGGGTAAGCTGATAAAAAATGATCAGGAATAAGAACAAAACAGACTAAAGAAAGAGTCAGGATTTTAATTTTCAAGAATCGGGCAGGAGGAAATTTAATAAAGTTTTCTCCTGTGTTATTTATTGGCTTCATACAACGGCAATCATTAGGTTCCGGTATACCTCTTAAGATTACTTGGGCATTCATACTCTAAATCATTTACTGCACACCGCAAAAAAAAGAGGCTGCTCTTCAAAGACAGCCTCTTTTTAAAAGCTCAATTCTTATCGAATGATATTTATCTTTTTAGTATCCATTAAGTTACCATCGATGAAAAGTGAGTAGAAATAGATTCCGGTTGGCAGATCCTTAACATTCATTTCTATCTTATGAACACCGGCTGGCATATTTCCTTCCTTAAAGGATTTAACAGTTTTTCCTGAATTATCTATTAATCTGACAATAACATTACTCGTTTTGCTGAGTGAGTATGTTATCATAGTTAAATCGGGGGTTGGGTTAGGGTAATTTTGACTCAATAAACTGGCCGTGATATCTGATGAAAGACGCCGATAAGAATTCTTTGATGGAATCAAAGATAGTAAGTAATTTTTTCTAGTCTGAAATTCTTTTAAACTGCTTGGTTTTTGTTCTGTATACCTTCCTGTATAATTAGACTTCAAACCATCCTGTTCCATCAATGTATAAACATATCCGAGATCTATAATGGCATAAATGCTGTCAGCTTCACTTAGAGGATTGTCAAGTACACTTTCATAATAGTCAATTGCTGGAGGAAAATTCTCAAGTTTCACATTACAATCATTTACTAAAACATTTGATAGTACCAATAAAAGAGAATCTGACTGAATACTGTCATTAGTACTATAATAATCCTGCAAGCCGGTATAGTCGTGATCTGTACTTTGTTCCAATCTCAAAAGATCTTTCATAGATGCTTCCGCATAAAGGCTGGATGGATATTGATCAATTAATGATTTATACAGGGTTTCAGCTTCAGCATCATTACCGTTCACGAAATCAGTTAGGGCATTCTCATAAAGAACCTTATCAGGTGGCGGAGGCGGTGGTGGACCCACCGGAATCAACCAAACAGGATCATATAAAAACATAACGTTATTATTTCCCAGGTCTTGAGATGGATTAAAACCTGTTCCCCAATTATTGCATCTTACATCCGCTTGTGACCTGATAATACCTTCAGGTACATCCCAAAAAACAAGAGGATCATCAGGATTACCCAAATTGTTCCAGTCCCTTATGGTATTATACCGAAAATTTGTAGGAAATCCTAATGATGCGGCATAAACTTCAATTCCGGAATTATCAGCTATTTGTTGAGTTTCCGAGTAAGATTGAGCATTTTGATCGCCAAAAAGCTGAAAATTGCAGTTATTCAAAAAGCGAACACCATAGTAATTGTTGTAAATGTTATTTTTATAAATAATACCCTTAGAATTATAAGCATTAATGCCATCTGAGGCGCAATTAAAAATTACATTATTGTCAACTAATTGGTCTTCAGCTGCCGGTCTTCCATCACCGGAAAATGACAAATCTATACCTATATAATAATTCTCTATAGAATTGTTCTGAATGTGGTATTTACCATAATTGTGGACAATTATTGCCTCCATATAATATTCAGATGGTCCTGTGAAATTGCATCCAATAACACTTGCTTTTTCATTTAAATAATTCTGTTGATCGAAATTACTCAAATTAAGCGCATAATTAGTAAGGGTTGAGTTAGAGATGGAAACATTGCCATTACTACTATTGAGATAGGCATAAGGAGTGTCAAATGTGCACCCCGTGATATCCGATTAGTATTCAAGTTTGTTACTCCGGTAATGAAATTATGTTCAGGGCGAGTTAACAAATAGTAATCAACATAACTCCAGTTGTCTCCTTCTCCAATCGAATTATCAATCTCATGAAAAGGTATTTCAAACACTTCATTCCATCTATGATCAATCAATTTTACAGAGTTTACATTTCCGGTTTGACAGCTTTCTATACCATTTAAATTAAAGAATATCCTTTGAAATGGATTTATCCAATCATCCTGATAAAAATGACTGAAATTTAATGCTAAATCTATTGGCTCACCATTATAATATGTCCCTCGCATTGATTCTGCATTGCCTTGTTCACTGAAAGTTTGATATAACATAGTGGATTCAGGTAGTGTTGATGAGATCTCACCAGATCCAACAATATAAGCAAGTTGATTACGATGACTATGCTCAATATTAGCTGAAATAGCAATTGAAGGTTCATAAATTGGGTTTTCAGAAGTGGGTTCAACATCACATGTATATGCATATTTTAGTGCTAAACTATTATTATTCGTTGAAACAAGATTAGAATAAGGTAACCAGGCAAAACCTGCAGTTCCCCATGCGAAAGGACCTTCACTCCCCCAACTGTTTGCCACACGAAATGCACCAAACTCAGTTGCACTAACAGGAAAATCATCATCATATCCTACAATAGTTAAGGCATGCATTTGACTCAAATCACCTAACGTTAGAACTTCTTCTAAATCGTACAAACTTCCTGGCTGATGTATTGTGGTTGTATAATGATTATTAAATCCAACACCAATTACTGCTAATCCACCACTGGTTTCGCCTCTTCCATGATCAGCAATCCAATGCTTCAAATAATTTAATGATTCAATCGTGGGACCAAATTGAAAATTATAAATTTCACTAATACGATTGGACATACCATTATTGTACTTTGATTCACCTGTCATCCAATAGGTATAAATGTTTTCGCCTGTATTTTGAGGTATAAAAACTTCAGGATCTATGAAGTCTGCGTAAGAAGGGCACCCATTATCTCTTATCATACAAAATCCCGATTGCCAATCTGAACCATTATTAGATCCTTTTACTGCCTGATTGTAAGTATAATGTTGACTATAAATCCTATCTGGATAATCTATAAAGTCATCACCAGCGTCTAAATTTCGTTTTCTGTTTACTTCATAGGTATATGTATAAGCTATTTCTGCACATTGAACACAAGAATTATAAATGCCTTGGTTTATTATAAATGGCCACCATATTCTTGAATCATTGATTACTCTTTCAGGTAAATCGGTATTAAGTGAATTTTCATTGGGAATGAATTCAATAGGGGCACAAATTCCTGTTGATGTGCCAAAGGGCACGGTGCTAACGGTCCAAGGGGGTCCATTAGGATCAGGATTAATATTCACTGTTTGACTATGAGAAACAGAAAAATAAAATAAAGATAGTAAAATAAAAAAGATATTTTTCATAGAATAATCGGATTATTTTGATTGAAATGATGGTTAACTAGAGTTTTATAATTATTGAATGGAATATTTTTGATGAATTAATGTACAAAAAGTAACTGCCTTTTGGCAGAACAGATGTGTTTATTGTAAATCCATTATTATTTATTACCAATGTCCCAGATGAAACCATTATTCCCAGTGGGTTAAATATTCTAAAATTGAGCTCTGTCTTACAGGATTCAGATATTAAACCTGATATTTGATCAATACAAGGATTTGGAAACACTAAAAATTTGTCAGAGTTTGTCTCCATTATTCCAGTGATAGTAGATTCAATACTTTTCCATATCACGTTAGTCCCAGCCATAACATAAAGAAATTGTTGGTGATCTAAATGCAAATTAGTAATGGAAGCATACGTAGGTAAGCCTGAAGTAATCCAGTCATGGGTGACACCATTATCAGTGGAGTGATAGATGCTACCTATATAAAAATTACCAGCGAAAATATCATCACCCTCATTTATTGTCAATTTTGTTAATGAAGGACCTGTAAAAACCGGACTTATAAATTCATCATTTGCATAAATAGCATAGAGGCCCGCCGGGTCATTTCTGCCAAGTGTACTTATAAACAAATCTCCTGTGCTATTAAATGAAAGATCATTTACCATGTTTGAAAATAATCCCATCAGATTCCAGGTAGTACCATTATCATTTGATTTATATACTCCTCCTGTGTTTTCAAAGAAGCCTGAAAGACTCAGGTACATGGTATTAGATT
>JAEYXG010000099.1 GCA_023428585.1 Bacteroidota bacterium | reverse complement strand
CCCTTGTGGAGAGGGTAGAATTTCAGCTTTTTCTATTTGTTGGTTTGCGTTAATGGTAAAAACGGTGTAGGCTTCGCAATGTCCAAAATGATCGTCTACTTCGTGATTTCTTGTTGGTACGGCTAGTTTCATAGTAGTTATGTGCTTATAAGCAGCTCACAACTTTCAGGGTTGTGAGCTGCAGATTTATTTAAAAGAGAATTATTTTATACCATTGAAAACTTCTTCCTTGCTGATTGGCTTGGTGCAGAAAAACCAGTCATAACATTTCACGCCGGCTTCTTTCCCTTCAACCCTGTCCTTGGCAACACCACAGGAGCCTGCTGTTGGAACAATGACATCATCACCGGGCTGCCAGTCTGCTGGAGTAGCAATGCTGAATTTATCGGCCGTCTGGAGTGCAATAACAACTCTCTTCAGTTCTTCAAAATTACGGCCCAATGACAGTGGATAATAGATTATAGCCCTTATTTTTCCAACAGGGTCAATAAAGAATACGGCTCTCACGGCTTTTGTGTTGCTCTCGCCCGGCTGAAGCATGCCATACTTTTTAGCCACTTCCATGGTAATATCTTCAATAAGCGGGAACTTTACTTCAACATCCTTCATCCCCTTATACTCTATTTTTTCCTTGATGGTCCTGAGCCAAGCAATATGACTGTATAAGCCATCAACCGATAAACCAACCAACTGGCAATTTAGAGCATTGAATTCATCTTCCATGTGGGCAAAAGTCATGAATTCAGAGGTACACACTGGTGTAAAGTCGGCAGGGTGACTAAATAGGATCACCCACTTACCATTGTAATCTGAGGGGAATTTGATGTTTCCCTGGGTAGTTACTGCTTCAAATGAAGGCGCGTTGTCGCCAATACGAGGCATGGCAATAATTTCTTGGTCCATAATTATAAGTTTTAAATGTTTATTAATGGGTTAATATAAATTTTGAATTACCTAAAGTTTTTTAATGATTGATTGAATGGTTGTAGGCTTTTCGGGCATTATCATCTGAACGTTTTTATTCTGAAATACCTCAACAACCTTGGAACCAAAACGACCTGCGATGGCAACACTTATTCCTTGCTTTACCAGTAATTCGGCAGCCTCACGACCGGCTTTTTCCACATGATGACGAGAGGTATTCTCTAAAAATACCGTTGTTCTAGAATCCGTATCAAAAAGGCAGAACCAATTGCAGCGTCCAAAATGAGCATATACAGGTGATTTAACACTATTTCCACTGGCAGCAATGGCTATTTTCATAAGATTAATTATTTTCAGTTATACTTGCACTTTTACAGAGTGGACAAAGCATGGATGAATCGTTTTGCAGAGTGAAAGTGATTTGGCATGAAGAACAATGATACCAACTGACTATATCCACATTGCCACCTTCGAATATTATACTGCTTCCTTCCATGAATGCTTGTGCAATTTTGCGGCGTACACTCTCATAAATCCGTGTAAAGGTAGGACGGGAAACATGCATCATCTCAGCAGCTTCAGCTTGTGTGAGAAGCTCATAGTCGCACAAATTCAAGGCTTCATATTCTTCGAAGTTAATGAACACCTCCGAGCCGTTTTTATAGGGTACTCCTTTGGGAGCAAAGCCATAAAAGTGAGGGGCTTTCTGTATGGATCTGGTTTTTTTTGTTCGAGCCATCTTGAGCATTTTGATGCAAAGATAGTGAACAAATGTTCATAATGCAAGTTTTAAAATGAACTTATGTTCAGAATATCTTGAATTGATTCAATGAATCAAAATGGTTCAGGGTTGTTAAAGGAATGTTAATTATTGAATGTTTTGAAGACTTAGCTTTGATTATTGCAGATATTGTACATTATAACACTACCAATTTGCCCTGCTTCATTTCATTAGGAGAGACTCCAACAACCAGATAGATCCCGGCAGGTAGTTGGGAAATGTCAATTATTGTTGTAGGATCAACCAGTGTTTTACTCAGTTTAAGTGTACCGTCAATTCCATAGATTTTCACTATCTGCGGAATGTTTGGGTCTTGCGACCTAACAAGGAAATATTCTGTAGCGGGATTCGGTATGATTTCCATATAAGACAGACTAGCGGAATAGTCCTTGACATCGGTGGTGTAGTCTGTCTGCAGGATACATCCCAGGTTTATGGCAGTTGCCTCAGCCATATATCCGAAATCAAGATAGTAGATGGAATCTACCAACTACACACGCTCTTCTCCTTAATAATCAACACTTTACTCATAGGTGCCAAAAAGGTATTTATTTTCTAAAAGGTTTTTTATCAATTTAAGCATATCATTGATAAGGTGCTGTTATTCAGCGTGCTACATTTTATCTTTCTAACGCAAAATCTGAACAGTGAAATTTCTTTATAACTCGCTGAATGCGTTAAGGATATAGAGGTTTTAATAAGTTTTAACCTCCTGAGAATTGAATAAAAAACTTCAGCATTGGGAAATGCCATGACAGCGAAATCTGGAGACGAAAACAATCGCACAGGAAATACCGGATTACAGGTATTCATCTAAACTGCATTGCAGGTGTGATCATCTGGATATAAGACGTCACAGCAACTCCAGTGAAAG
The DNA here is from genome assembly GCA_023428585.1 of Bacteroidota bacterium. Classification (GTDB taxonomy): domain Bacteria; phylum Bacteroidota; class Bacteroidia; order Bacteroidales; family Lentimicrobiaceae; genus Lentimicrobium. The sequence goes on along the minus strand of JAEYXG010000099.1, from coordinate 6,129 downwards.
CTCCTCTACACGCAGTAAACCTTCTGCACTTACTTCCTTCGACTGAATAGTGTAAATTATCCAGCCCGAGTCGTGGACATCGGTATAAGTCCAGGTTTCATGTTTGAGTTTTGGCATCTCCTTCATGGTAGGACCGGGTATTTTCATGGTAGCTGCCATGTCGCTCAAATAGGCAAAGGTTGCATTTATTAGTTGTTCAGGATCTACAGAGAGTCGCATACGAAAGGTGGATACCCAGTTGGTGGTATCAATGCTATCGAGCAATGCGCTTATTTCAGCATCAAACGGTTCTCCTCCGTACAGGTTTGGCACTTTGGTTTGTATCTCCAACAAACTGTCGAGCTTATACCAGCCTCCGTGATAGGTATAAAACAACTGGATCTCATCGATGGCTGCTGCTTCAATGGATTCCTTTGAGGAGAACATTCCTTCTACCTGTTTCATAACATTATCTATTTGAGGCACATCCTTCATTTCCTTGCTCAGCTTTTTTACAACATTCTTGATGTTATCCCTTACATCCTTCCAGTTGACTACTTCCAAAAAAGTGCCGAGTTCATTGGTCTTGATTGTGATGGTTTGTTCATTGGTTATAGTTTTTAACCTGTCATAAAAATCACCTGTTGGAGTGAATTCATAGTCGTGATAGAACCAGTCAATAGTGTAACTGTTGGCTGTTGAATCGGTTATGGTAATATCTACCTTATACTTCACTATATCGGTTGAAGTGGTATCCCATGCTGTAGAATCACTGGTATCGATCTTGTATTTACTTTGCATCACTTGATAGGTCTGCTTGTCATTAAGATTCCAGTAACCGTAAACACGCATAGTAGAATCACTCATATTGATCTGCCCCGATACTCGGAGCATCAACAGCAGTGTAAATGCCAGGAGGTAAAGTTGTTTCATTTTTCAAGAGTTAGGTGGTGCAATTTAAAATAATTTCTTCGGATGGGTGACCTTCCAATAGAATTATATCCACATAATTATTAATATAAATAAGATTACTATAGACAATATTTGGGTTTAATAAGGAATTGTGGCATAAAATCGCAGTATTTTGGCAATTTAGGTTGTTTTATTAGTAACTTTAGGGTGGGTTTTACGGGAGAGTTTTTAGTTAGTATTCACACTTAAATACTTAATCCTATGAAAACACGTGTTTTACTATTGTTTAGTGCTTTTCTGATGGGCATATACGTGAATGCCCAGGAAACAGATGTGCCATCTGATATTTTTTATGACAGTATAAGAAATATTTCAGAGCTCAATGACCTTGGTCTTGGTGATGCTTTTCCCTGGATTTCAGCCGATGGACTGCGTATATATTATACCAAGGGTAATTTTTCGGAGAAGAGACTGGTGGTTGCCTCCCGTCCTGATACGCTAAGTCTGTTCAATGCGCCAACCGAAGTGCCGGGCGTGGCATCCGTTAACTCAATATCACACTGGCTGTCGGAAGATGAGCTGACCATTTATTTATGCAATGGAGCCTCACTCTATGTTTCAAAGCGCAGTACAATAAATTCACCTTTTGCTATACCTGCTCAGGTGAGCCTCTCGCTGCCGGAGTTTGACTATATCTATGGCCCATCACTCAATGCCGATGAATCAAAGCTCTATATAAACGTGAACCTCCTGAATGAGTTTTTGGGCATTTTTGTTCTGACCAACAATGGGCACAACTCCTTTGAACACACCGGCGAAGTCAGTTTTCCCTCAGGACATCTGGTGCATTCAGGACAACTCTCGAAAGATGGTCTTGTGTTTTTCTATTCAGCTTCTGTGCTTGAATCAAATGATCAGTTGTTTATGATGAAAAGAACCAATACCTCTGAAGACTTTGATGCCGGAACAAGCATGAAGATTGGAGGAATCAGTGACCCGGATTATAACAACGGTCAGGCATCCATGTCGGAAGGCCTGAAATGGGTGGCATTTGTAAGGAGTGCGGGTGATGGCTGGAACAGCAACGATCTGTATCTGGCGCACCTGAGCTACCCTTCAGCAATTGTTGAGGATAATAGGATTGGCAATTTGCCATTGGTTTACCCTAATCCTTCAAATGACTTGATTGTAGTGGAGCAGGCCAATGCAATGGATGCAAAAGCCAAGATTTATGGTGTTGAAGGCAATCTTATGAGGGAGTATTTATTGCAGGAGCGTTACTCAACCATCAACCTGTATGGACTGCCCTCAGGGGTGTATTTCATCCGTATAGAGCAAGCTGATAGGATAAGCGTTCGTAAGTTTGTCAAATCGCTGTAATCTTGTTCATATGGCAGAAGTTAATTTGATTATTGAAGAGCGCCAGGCAAGTATCGGCGCTTTTATGGTGGGTCGTGTGCTGCCTTTTCGTCAAAAGAGAATGGTGGGGCCTTTTATCTATATGGACCACATGGGCCCGGTTGAGATGCAGCAACATGAGAACTTTGATGTGCTGCCACATCCGCATATTGGACTTTCAACACTTACCTACCTGTTGGAAGGGAATCTGATGCACCGTGATTCCATTGGTAGTGAGCAGGAGATAGTACCGGGTGAAGTGAACTGGATGACCGCAGGAAGAGGAATTGTCCATTCGGAAAGAACACCTGCACACTTGCGGGATTATGTCAAGCGGATACACGGATTGCAGCTATGGGTTGCTCTTCCGAAAGAGAAGGAGCAGATGACACCCCGATTTATTCACATCGATAAGGAAAGGGTTCCGGCTTGGAATGATGGTGAATTGGAATTCAGGCTTATAGTAGGGGAGGCCTTAGGACGAAGCTCTCCTGTGACGGTGTACAGTCAGATGTTTTTAGTGGAAATATCATCAAGTTCAGCACGTACGGTTGTGGTTGATGAGGAACTTTATGGCGAGGTAGGTATGTATATTCTTAAAGGCAGTGTTGAATATAAGGGCTCATATTATACGGCAGGGCGTATGCTGGTATTCAGCGATTGCCTATTGGATGAATTCCTGATGGAGGTTGATACTACAGTATACCTTCTCGGGGGTGAACCCTTTCAGGAAGAGCGGCTGATTGACTGGAATTTCGTGGCTTCAAAACGTGAATTGATTGATGATGCCAGACTGCGTTGGCAGGAGCAGCGGTTTGATCCGATAGAAGGAGAAACTGAGTTTGTCCCACTGCCGTTTAAGCAATAAATGCAGTAGCACTTATTGAAGGAAAACTAATTCAGGCAGTTGCCTGATTAACGGTCTGATCTAAAATTGTTGGAATACAAGTGAAAAAAAACAACGGTAACTGATACTGCAAAAAAAAAGGCCTGCAATGCTGCAGGCCACTAATCACTTAGCGGGGATTAGAATTTCTTGATGTATTCAATCACGGAGGCCCTGTCCTGCTCATCCAGGATTTTCTTTTCGTAATTAGGCATTTCACCTGAACCTACGAATGAAATGTAGTACAATTCGCCGTATTTGTAGCTTTTGAAGGTCTTTGAGGTGAAATCACCGGGGAAAGTCTTCAGTGAAGCAGCTTTAGGACCATCACCCAATCCTTTGGCGCCATGGCATGATTTACAGTTCTTGTTGTACAACTCTTTACCTACGGCAAGGTCACCCTTTTCCTTCTGTACCATTGTCTTGTACTTTTCAGGTGCTTTCCAGCTAGGTTGCTTTTGCTGGGCAGAAACCGTAACGGCAAAAGTCAACGTGATCATCATTAAGAATAATTTTTTCATGGTTCTATTTGGTTTTTGCGTTACATAATACAATTTCTGTGCCATTCTATATTCAACTATCGAAATTTGTAAATTTGTTTTGTTGAATAAATAAATCAACACTAAATCAGTCAAACAATGGAAAAGCCACTAAATGTAGATCAGTATATTTCAGGGTTCCCACCCATGATTCAGGAAATGCTGCAGGAGCTGAGGTCACTCATTCGCGAATCTGCACCCACCGCTATTGAAGGTATAAGTTATGGTATGCCTTCCTATAAACTAAACGGTCCTCTGGTTTATTTTGCCGCACATACCAACCATCTTGGTTATTATCCTGCGGGAACATCAACGGTTGAGATTTTTAAGAAAGCCGGTTTTGAAGTTACCAAAGGATCCGTTCATTTCCCTTATGGGAGGCCTCTCCCTGTTGAACTCATCAGGGAGATGGTCAGGTTCAGGGTGGAGGAGAACCTGAAGAAGAAGGCAAAAAGATAATTATCTGAACTTTTTATGTGGAGGGTTTGTTGATTCGATAAACCTGATCTATGAAAAGATATTACAAGTCAGCTAACAGTATTCTTAATATCCGTCTGCTTCTTTTATTCGTGTTCCTGATTACGGCATATATTGCTGAAGCGCAGAAATATGACAAGCTCAAAGCACTGACGGGCAGCTCCATCCTTACCTATTACAGTGATGACGCAGGTGACAGGGCTGAAATGATAAGCAACAGGTGTAACAGCGTAATGAATTACTATTCCAAGGTGCTGGGTTTTGCACCTAAAGTAACATTACTGGTGCTAAATCCTGAAGACTGGCCACAATACACCAACTTCCCGGTATATGGAATGCCCCATTACACAGATGATCAGACACTTATTGTTGCATCTGAAGACAATGATTTCTGGAGAAGCTTTATACCACCGCTTGATAGATTGCCCGAAGTACTGGCAGGGCAGATACGGCAAACATATACGGATGAAAAGGGAGTGGTTACCATGAGAGACTTTTTTGACCTGCTTGCAATTCATGAACTGGGACATGCTTTTCATTTTCAGGGAGGCCTTACCATGCACCGGAAGTGGTTACAGGAATTATTTGCCAATATCTTTCTCCATACCTATATTGCTGAAAATGAACCACGGTATCTGCCGGCCCTGACAGTGTTTCCTCAAATGGTGATTGCCGGCGGTAAGGAAGGTTTGAAGTACACTTCACTTGCTGATCTGGAGTCCCGATATGATGAAATTGGCATGCAATATCCTAAGAATTACGGATGGTACCAATGTCGCTGGCATGCCGGTGCCAAGGATATATATGATCAGGGTGGTATAGCCGTGATGAAAAATTTGTGGACTTCACTTAAAGCCAGGAATACTGAGATCCCGGAACAGGAACTGGCTTCTTTTCTGAACTCAAAGGTTCATGCCAGTGTTGCTGAAATGCTTACTGAATGGGATAAATAGATGATTTGAAAAAGGTTGTTCAGCAGAATGTTGAGTGAGGATTCTTATTTTTGGCATGATTATGGTTACTAGGGTAGTATAGAAAACAATAAAACATACTGCCATGAAACTAAAAACCTCCTTCTCAGCACTACTGGTCCTGATGGCATTGACCTTTGCATTACCAACAAGTTCTTTTGCACATCCTGGTCGCCATGGCCATCCCAAATGGGTTTCAGTGCACAGCTATAGGGTTGAAACACGTCATGTGTATTTCCCCGCCTATAATTTCTACTATGACCTCAACCGCGATATGTATATCTACCTATCGGGCGGTAACTGGATATTCAGTGCAGTACTGCCGGTGCAGTTTGCAAGAATAGACCTTCGCTATGAACCAATCGTGGAGCTTGACTTCTATCTTGATGATCCTTTTGTTTATAACCATCATCATATAGTTACCTACAGAGACTACCACAGGCACTATGGAAGACATAACTACCGTGAATACGGACACAACCACCACTATTATGCTGATCGTCACAAACACTACGACAAGCATCATCACAAAGATTATAACCGGAACCGAGGGGGTAATGACCATAGGGATTATGACCGTAACCGGGGTGGTGATAGCCACAGGGATTACGACAGGAACAGGACTTATGAACGTCGCGATAATAACAGGACCTACGACAGGAGCAGTCAGCCCCGCAGTAATTACCAAAAGAATGTAGTGGCTACCAAATATGAGCGCCAGGCTAATGTTAGAAGCAGCGATAAACAATACGGCAAACGCGACAATGGTAATCACCGTGGCAATGGCAATGGTAATAAGGGTGGCAACGGCAGAGGCAATGGCCACCGGAAATAAATTCAGCCTATAATATAAATTGGTCAACCTTAGAAAAAGGGGGAGTCCAATAAAAAAAAGACGCACTTCAGTGCGTCTTTTTTTATTCGCTATATTTGTTATATAACTTAACTGATTTTATAATCTATGAAA
>JAEYXG010000031.1 GCA_023428585.1 Bacteroidota bacterium | reverse complement strand
TTTTGATGATTTAAAGGATGAGTTTCTATTGCTGGAGTCTAAAATGATGCATAACAAGCAATCTGATCTCATGAAATTCAGACCTGAAATTGAAAGAATTCTTAAAAACGAAATTGTAGCCAGATATTATAACCAAAAAGGTAGAGTTGAAGCAGCTATTACTGACGACTTAGAAGTCAGGTCTGCTCGTGAATTACTGAAAGATCAAGGAAAATACAATGGTATCCTTAACGGAAGTATCATTGTTAGTCGCACGAAATCATAATTTCAGAATGAAAGAATCAGGGAATACACTTGCCGTGATTCGCAATAGAATTGTTCAGGGAGGAACATCCTTGTGGATATTCTTTTCATTGATTCTTCTGGCTGTTAGTATGCCTCTTTCGGAATTCGGAATGAGTGTTTCTCAATTTTTACTCCTGGGATTCTGGGTCTTTGAAGGCGCTGATTTTAGTGTTGCCTCTCAATCTAAAAATACAAAGCTGAAAAATTACCTTAAAGCATTGTCTGATAATCTTATTGGTAAATTTAGAATGGTAATATGTAATCATGTACTACTTGTTTTCCTGGCTATTTACTTATTGCACTTCATTGGTTTGTTTTATTCAAGCGACTTGAATTATGCTCTGAAGGACCTGCGGGTAAAGTTGCCCTTGCTGAGTTTGCCTATTTTATTAGCTTCAACCAAGGCCCTGAATAATTCACGTTTCATCAGTATCTTGCTATTCTTCTGCCTATCGGTATTGGCTGCTAGCTTTATAAGCTTATATGTAAAGTTGAATTTGAATATCAGTGATCCAAGAGAAATTAGTGTATTCATTTCACATATTCGCTTTGGCTTGTTTATCTGTCTGGCTATTTTTATTTTATTGAATTTCTTATTCAAGAATGTATTTCAGAACCCTATCACTAAAATTGCCATTGTTTTATCAATAATCTGGTTAGTGGTTTTTTTATTTATTCTTAAGTCATTGACCGGAATTATTATTACGGGATTACTCCTCATTTCTTTATTTGTTGTTTACAGCTTCAAGAGAAGGAAGTTATTTATTCCCACAATTGTTTTGCTTACCCTATTGGGTTTTGCTTTTTGGAATTACATTTCTAACATTTATAAGGAAGTTACGGTGGCTGAAAAGATTAATTTGAGTCAACTAGAGAAATTCACCGCCAACGGCAATCCCTATAAACATGATACAACAAGTTATGGAATTGAAGATGGAAAGTATGTTGGGCTTTACCTCTCGTTCAATGAACTTAGACAAGGCTGGAATAACCGTAGTAGGCTTGATTATGATGGAGTTGATAATAAGGGACAGCAGCTAAGCTATACTTTAATACGATACTTGCATTCAAAAGGATATAGAAAAGACGCTCAAGGGTTAAATATGCTTTCATTGGAAGAGATCAGGCAAATAGAAGACGGTGTGGCAAATGCCAGGTATCTTGAAAGTTTCAATATCAGAGCTAGAATTGAACAGGTTATTCAAGGTTATAAATCCTATCGGTTTGATAGAAATCCCAATGCCTCATCATTCATGCAAAGAATTGAATATTGGAAAACATCCATTTATATTATAAAGAAAAAACCTTTGTTCGGACATGGGACCGGTGATATACAGAACGTGTTTAATAGAGCTTATGATGACACTAACTCAAAGCTGCTGCCCGAATTCAGACATAGATCTCATAATCAGTTTTTTGCAATAGCAATTGCTTTCGGATTAACCGGTTTGCTGGTTTTTATATTTGCACTGCTGTATCCTGCTGTTTATTTGAGGAAGTTCTCCAACTATTATTATTTTATCTTCTTTATTATAGCATCAATTTCCTTTTTAACAGAAGATACTCTTGAAACTCAGGCAGGCGCCACCTTTTTTGCATTTTTCAGTGCATTGCTGCTTTTTGGGTTGAGAAATGAAGTGGATGATAAATCCCGAATTTAATCAACACTCGTAATGGATTATAATAAATTAGATTTTCTCAGCTATTTAAAAAAATCTGTTTAGCTTTGTTAACAGCACTTGACCAAGCCTTAAAAATATGAAAGAGCAGGACCTTAATATTAAATATACGGAATTTGATAGTTTTGATGAGCTTGATGAAGAGAATAAACATATTCTTTCAGAAGCCCGGCAAGCATGCCTTCATTCATATTCACCATATTCAGGCTTTAGTGTAGGTGCAGCCGTTAAGTGCAACGATGGTAGTATTGTTACTGGAAATAATCAGGAAAATGCTGCTTACCCATCAGGCCTTTGTGCTGAAAGGGTGGCAATATTTTCTGCCATGTCGAAAAATAGTAATACCCGTATAGAGAAACTCGCCATTGCCGTAAAGACCAAAAATGGAAATGTTCGTCACCCGGTAGCCCCCTGCGGTGCATGTCGGCAAGTTATAGCTGAATATGAACACCGTCAGGGTAGTAAAATTGAAATCTTCTTCTCATCTGAATCGGGAAGAACAATTATTGTCAATGGCATTAATGCTCTATTGCCTTTCGCTTTTAATGCCGACTATCTTCCATAAATCATTATAAAATACCAAGGTAAATTGAATTGGAAATGTTTTCCTGATTTGGTTTCATGGTTTTCTGCTCATTTGAGAAAAAAGCCCATAGGTGAACAGGCTCTTGTATTGTTCCGGGTAAATGGCATTTGCCTGCACCATCTTGACGCGTGCCTATATCAGAGAGCCAAATAACATTTTGTCCCGTTGCATAAGCTACAATGTTCAAACTATCATAGTGTCTGTTTGGCTGTGGTCCCAAACTTTTATTCCATTCGAGTGATAGTTCATTTTCATTTCTTTCAATTGCATTTATTTCAGGTGGAGTAATCCTACCCCTTGAGAGTTTAAGAGATGGAATGTCAATTTCAAATTGATATTCATTGCCATCATCAGGAGTTCCCACAGGCTTTAAACAATTATCAAGAACATATTTCTGGGCTTCCATATATGATGATGTATAATTAACCGGAGCCTGATAACCTTTTCTTATAATATTCTTGAACTGCTTAAGAAACTTCCCGGTAGCCCTGAGCCTTGCTCTGCTTTTGAGTTGGTTTGGTGTTTTTGGATCCTTGGGTTCTTTATACTCCTTCATAAAGGTTTTCCCATTCCGGGTAAAATATACAATATTTCCATGCCTGCCAGAGAAAGGGAATTCAGAATAAACGCGTGCCATTGATTGATGAGTTTAATTGTGTAAATATTGGGATTTGTAGATACTTAGTTAACTATAACATCCATTTACTATCCATCGAACATCCATTTAACATCCATTTCATCATTATAAAATGGTAGTAGAATAATAGATGAACCGATGTTAAATGGATGCTAAAATAGATAAATTGCAAATAATTCCCAACTTTATAAGCTGATAAATTAAAAAAAAACGAAAGATTAACTTCGATAGAAGCCAGTACAATTGCAAACAAGCTTTAGTTACTGAATTTCTTTGTGTACCATGCTGCTTTTTGTTTCATGTTGAATAGAATTGATGATGACTTTAATGAACTGAGTATCTTGATCATTGATGCAAATCAATCAACCAAGTGGTAGCTGCCAATTCCTCGCCAACCTCTCACACCAAAAGACAAGAAAGAGCAATGCTGTAGTGAATGGAATCCTATTTTAAGGTATATTTGTCTTCCTTACACTAATTTAACAAGATGAAAAAGATATTGCTTTTCGTTGCTCTGGCCGTTGTATTTATGTCAATGGACAGGAATCAAGATGCTTACAAAATATTTAATAAGAAGGGTGATGGAACGAATTTCGGGAAATTGGTTGATAGAGCCATTGATGCTGATGTAGTTCTGTTTGGGGAATTGCATAATAA
>JAEYXG010000298.1 GCA_023428585.1 Bacteroidota bacterium | reverse complement strand
AATCTACAGTGGTTGGTTCCTCACCAAGCCAATATGCGTATAATTGAAGCAACAGCAAATCGCATGGGCTTGGATAAGAATAAGGTAATGATTAATATTCAGCGATATGGGAACACTACCTCTGCTACACTTCCCCTCTGTTTATGGGAATGGGAGCATCAGCTGAAAAAAGGTGACAATCTAATACTTGCAGCATTTGGTGCTGGTTTTACTTGGGGTTCAATATATTTGAAGTGGGCTTATGATGGTAATCAGATAGGTGTATCAACCCACGAAGATTCAGAAAAAATCCATTGATTTGAGTAACCGCATTGTTTAATTGTATCCTTAGCTTCTTTAAACAAGAGGCTTATTTCTGAAGGGTGATGAGCATCACTGCTTATGACGATTTTTACACCCTTTTTATTCATTTTTCTTATAATTTCTTTACCTGGGAATAAATCATCACTGCGTTTCTTATAAATGCCCCTTGTATTTATTTCTACCAGCAAGTCTTTTTGAGCAATTAGATCAATTGTTTCATCAATTAGTGCTTCATACCAGGTTCCTTTTTCATCAAACCACCTGTTTTTATTGTGCATTTTTATTTTATCAAGATGGCCAATGATGTCAAATTCTTCCTTTTCTATCATTTGATTAAGTTGATGCCAGTAAGCAGTGACAGCCTTCCGAACATTCCCTCCAAAAACTCTTTTTATGCCTTCATCATAGGTTTCATACCTTGGACCATCAATAAACCACAATTGGTCCTTTATTGGTAAATTGCCAACCAGATGGACACTGCCAATGATATAATCAAGTTTTAGCCGTTCTTTTAATTTTGCAAATGACTCATTTATTCCAGGTATGAAATCCGCCTCCAAAGCCAAATGCACTTCCAATTCGCCTCTATATTTTTCCTTTAATCTGATAATCTCATTCTGGTAGTTGATCTCATTATAAGATTGCAAGGCAAATTCATTTTCAAAAGGCAATACGGAATGCTCTGAGAATCCAATTCCTTTGAACTTTTGTTTAAGTGCTTCGAGTATATAGTCTTCAGGTGGATTTGAACCATCAGAGAATGATGAGTGAGTATGATAATTATAGAGAATCATAGTTCAATTAAATATTGGTCACTTTATGGCTCTTTGAAAGGATATAATGGTACAAATAGTGGTTAATCTTAAAAAATTGAGCCTAAGTTGATTGAGTTGGGAAAAGTGGATGTTTGGAATCAACCACAATATAGACTTTATCACCTCTTCGTAAAAGGTCAGTGACTGGCAATGAGCAATGCTGCCCTTTTACAGCTTGTTCTTCGGGGACTTGTTCCACCCTAAGTTCAGTCACAATAGATTCGTAAACGCCCGTTGTAGGCCCCATTACGAGAATTTTATCAGTTATCCTTAGTGAATGGGTTTCAATTTTTATTTCTGCAACCATTAAATTGCTGAAATAGTTCACCACTTTCCCAATATAAACCTTTTTAGTAGTAGCTTGTGAACCATACTTATCTGACCATTCACCTGTCTTCTCCCCTAGATAATATCCTCCCCAAAAGCCTCTATTGTAAACTTGCCTAAGTTGAGTGGTCCATTTATCAATATTTTCTGGAGTGTATTTTCCGTTAGCCCAAGCTTCTACAGCTTCATGATAAGTATGTGTAACGGTTTTAACGTATTCAGCAGATCTTCCTCTTCCTTCTATTTTTAAAACAGTAACCCCGGCATTTAGCAATCTATCCAGAATGGGTATTGTCATTAAATCTTTGGGTGACATGATATATTTATTGTCAATCTCCAATTCAACTTGACTGTCGGCATCTTTAACATTATATGCTCTTCTGCAAGGCTGCAAACAGGCTCCCTTATTTGCCGACGAGTTAAAATTATCGAGGCTGATATAGCATTTGCCGGATACAGCCATACATAATGCTCCATGAACGAAAATTTCAATTTTTACCAGATTTCCTGATGGTCCACAAATGTTTTGTTCTTTAATAGCACGGGTTATTGCTTCAATCTGTGAGATATTCAATTCTCGCGCTAGCACCATCACATCTGCATACCTGGAATAAAATTTAACAGCTGACAGGTTAGTAATATTACACTGTGTAGAGATATGTATTTCAACGCCTTTTTCACGTGCATATTCCAATACAGAGAGATCAGAAGCAATAACGGCACTAATCCCGCTTTCTTTAGCCACGTCAATCATGTGCATCATCTCATCAATCTCTGAATCGTAGATAATTGTATTTAATGTCAGATATGATTTAACGTCTTTTGCCCTGCATATTTCAACAATCTGCTTTATCTCTTCGGGTGAAAAATTGCTTGAGGATCGAGAACGCATATTTAGTTGGCCTGCACCAAAATATACTGAACCAGCGCCTCCCTGGATTGCCGCCATCAATGAATCAAATGAACCGGCAGGCGACATAATTTCTATTTTGCTGGAATCTTTCATCTGTTATAAATTACAATTCTAGCAAATGCAGAATTTCTATTATCTTGTGATAAAATAATGAAATACAACCCTGACGAAAGATTGCTGGAGTCAATGTTTATTAAATTCCCCGAGGTTAAATAATTCACATGATATTTCCGACCCATTAGATCAAAAAGCGAAATTGTCAAATCAGGTGAAGAGTAATATCCCTTATGATCAACAACGCAATTATCGTCAGCTGGCACAGGATAAACATTGATATTTTTATTTATCTCTGTTTCATTTACCCTAGTTGGTCCTCCCCAAATG
>JAEYXG010000125.1 GCA_023428585.1 Bacteroidota bacterium | reverse complement strand
GGTAAAACCCGAAGTGAACCTTTAGTTGGGGTGAAGCGAAGGCGATGAGATGTAAAAGGAATCCCAAATGGAACCCAATGAAAACAACCTTGAGGTATCGGCATAATGTGAGATCAGAACATGTAATGTTGGAGGGGATAAATGACTGAATATGCAGGAGAAAAGGTGCAAATCACATTAGGACAGGCATTGATTGTTCGGGAAAACCATATTGGAAAACTTAAGGAATCCTTTTTCACCTGAATGTTCCGGGTATGCTCTAGCTATACTCTCCATTTGGTCCAGCCTTGGTCAACTAGATCATAGATGGAATAAAGCTGGAGCAAACCTGGAGCTTTGGACAGAAAAAGGTTTCTAAAACGAATCTTTAATATTAGGCAGCTTCCTTTTGTAAGCCTTTCATAAATTTATAGCCTTTCAAATAGGGCAATTACTCCGATACGTATTCTGAGATTAGTAATTACTTTTGCAATATTGGAAAGTTATGAATTTTCAAATGACTGTCGGATTTACGGAAGGCAGCGGTTTAATTGGTAAATGGATCACCATTAAAAACACTTTTAAGTATTTAGATATTTGGGAGAAAATAAATAGTGCAAATATTAATTACCCCGAATTCGGGGCAATTAAAGATTAACTCAATAATAATTAGTATGCTCTTCAATTAGACATAAGAATGACAACAAACAACGATATCGGCGGATTCTTGTTACAATATAGTGAACAGGTGTATAGCAATGCACTTTTACTGCGTGAAATCATATTGAAGAATCTGCCGGATGTTCAGGAGCAGTTGGATATACCTGCTAAAATGATTGCCTATAGTTATGGTCAAAAATATGCTGAAATGGTTTGCACCATAATACCTTCCAAGAAGGGACTCAAGCTGGGATTTTACAAAGGAACGGAGTTGCCTGATCCTGATAATTTACTGAAGGGAAATGGGAAGATATCGCGTTATGTCGAAATTCATATTCCGGACGATATAGAATCCAACGCGCTGACAGCATTACTGAAAGAAGCCTTTAACGCCTATAAATCTAGAAACAGCAAATAGTTATGACACCGTTATTAAAGAAGCTTAATTTCAAGGAACAAAAAGATGTCCTTATCTTAAATCATCCGTTGGAATTTGAGACTGAACTGGATGGGATAAGTAGTTTTGCAAACATAAAAACAGATATTAACAGCGTTGATCAAATTGAGTTCGTGCTGACATTTATTACGACGAAAGCAGAAATTGACACTATCACGCCACTTATTAATAAAAAGCTCAAGGGGGATGGAATAGTCTGGTTTGCTTACCCCAAAGGGACATCCAAAAAATACAAATCGCAGATAAACAGGGATAATGGTTGGGAAATTCTGGCGAAATCAGGTTTTGAATCCGTTAGGCAAATTGCCATTGATGGGGATTGGAGTGCCTTGCGTTTCAGGAAGGTTGAATTCATAAAAGTTATGAAACGTAGACCGGATTTTGCAAAGACAGTTCAAGGACAGCTTAAGACTAAAAATCCAAGACAATAATTACCATTATCTAGAGCACTTCAGAATCATAATATTTATTAGAATGCTTTAAGCTGCTGCTTTGAAAAGGAAATGGATTTTTTCATACACTTATTAAAATAAATGTAAAGAAATTCGCGATTTCTATACAAAAGAACCTATCTTTGTATAGATAATTGAAATATCTATACAATATGGCAAAATGGGAACTTTCTGAACTGCCTTTGAAGGCTGATTTGGAAACAAAAAAAGTACTAAAGGCTTTGCCAGCTGCTCATGCAGCTTTGGCAGAGTTAAAAGGAATTGCATCAACCATTCCTAATCAGAATATTTTAATAAATACGATAGGTTTGCAGGAGGCAAAAGATAGTTCAGCTATTGAGAATATTATCACTACCCATGATGATTTGTATAAATCGAGTTTAAACTTAGAAGCATTTAAATCGCTGAATGCAAAAGAGGTTCAGAATTATATCTCTGCCTTGAAAAAAGGTTTTGAGCTGATTACACAAAATGGAATTTTGACTAATAATACTATTCTACAAATTCAGGAAGTTTTGGAGGATAATAGAGCTGGATTCAGGAAATTACCAGGTACTGCTTTAAAAAATGCTTCAACCGGAGAAACAGTTTATACTCCACCTCAGGGTCATGATAAGATAATTAGGTTAATGTCTAATCTTGAGAGATATATTAACGATCCATCCATGCAAGATTGTGACCCATTAATAAAAATGGCAATAATTCACTTTCAGTTTGAGAGCATTCATCCTTTTTACGATGCTAACGGTAGAACCGGTCGGATAATAAATATTCTTTACCTGATTCTGGCTAAATTGCAAAGCTTACCAATTCTATATTTAAGTAGTTATATCATCCGAAATAAACCTGATTACTATAGACTTCTTCAAAGAGTGAGAGAAGAAGATTTGTGGGAAGACTGGATTCTATTCATGATTCAAGGTGTCCAGGAGACAGCATTAGAAACTGTAGAGCTGATTCTTAAAATTAAAAATCTCATGCTCGATTATAAACATCGTTTAAGAGATAATTATAAATTTTATAGTCAGGATTTATTAAACAATCTCTTTAAACATCCTTATACTAAGATTGAATTTATTGTTAATGATCTGGGAGTTTCAAGATTAACTGCTGCAAACTATCTGAACACTTTGGCCGATGACAGAATGTTGCGAAAGAATAAGTTAGGAACCGGGAACTATTATGTTAACGAGGAATTGTTTGAATTACTGACTAACCGATAAAAAACTCCAATCCTGACAAAAAAACCTAATACAGGATGTCAGGTTTTTACTTCTCATTCTTATCAAAGAGCATTCGTTCACAGAATTGCCTGATAGCAGGGAAAATGATGTCGGGGGCTTCAAGCATACCCATGTGCCCGACATTACTTAGCAGCAGGGACTCAGCATGTGCCGGCAGCATTGACTGGGCCATGATAGTTTGAAAGGGCATGCGGGGATCATCCTTGCCTATGATAAAATAGATTGGAAAGGCTGCATTTATGAGGGTGTCGAGTGAGCCTTTCCTTTCACGCATTCCTTGCAACGCTGCAATGATGGCTTTTGATGAGATGGAGGCTGCACGGTTACGCAGTCGTTCTATTGGCTCAGCAAGTCGTTGTTTGTTGGATTCGGCAAACAGGTCAGGAATAAAGCTGTGGATGTAATTAGCATGATTTAATTTGACGATGTTGATGGTGCGGGTGCGGTTCTCCTTGCCTTTTTCATCATCGGGTGCTGCATGGGAGTGAAAAAGTATCAGTCCTTTGGTGCGTGCCGGTAGTTTCCCGGCAATCTCCAGACTAACATATCCTCCCATGGAGTGGCCGCAAAGGAGGAAGGTATCAATATTGAGATGGTCCAATACCGCCATGACTGCTTCACCCATCAGCGGCATTGGCTGGTCCTCACCGGTTAGGCCGCTTCTGCCATGTCCGGGAAGATCAACCATCAATACACTGAATTTATCAGACAGTTCATTGGCCAGATCACTCCAAATTTCAATGGATTCAAGGAATCCATGCAACAGGATCACCCATGGCCCGCTACCCTGAACACGGTAGTTCAGGGGCTGATTGTTGAACATTATGCTATCATCCATATTCGTTTATGCTATCACACTTTTTAGATTGCCATTCTGTTTTATACAGTCAAACTCGTTTATTCTACCACGCTCGTCTATACTGTCATACTCTTTAATACTGCCATTCTATTCATTACTCACTAATCATAGCTTCTACATCGGCAACGGTCTTTGGAATTGGTTTGCCAAGAACGCGCATTCCCTTGTCTGTAACAAGTACATCATCTTCAATGCGGATGCCGCCGAAATCCTTGTATGTTTCAAGGATATCATAATTGATGAAGTCAGTGAATTTTCCTTCAGCCTTCCATTGGTCAATCAAGGCGGGGATGAAATAGATACCCGGTTCAACAGTTAGTACAAACCCGGGCTCAAGTCGACGAGCAAGTCGCAGGAAGGCAGTTCCAAACTGTTTACTGCGTTGGATTTCCTTGTCATAACCCACATAGTTTTCACCGACACCTTCCAGGTCGTGAACATCCATACCCAGCATATGTCCCAGTCCGTGAGGGAAGAACATGGCATGAGCACCCTGAGCAACAGCTTCATTCACATCGCCTTTCATCAGTCCAACTTCTTTTAGTCCTTCGGCAATGGTGGTAGCGGCCAGCATGTGTACATCCTTGTAAAGGATACCCGGCTTGATATTCTCAATTGCCTTCATGTTGGCATTGAGCACTATGTTGTAAATATCCTTTTGACGGTTGCTGAATTTCCCACCGACAGGAGAAGTTCTTGTAATATCACTGGCAAGGAGGTATTCTTCTGATTCGCATCCGGCATCAACAACCAGCATACGGCCTTTGGCAAGTGTATTGCCATGGTAATGGTTGTGGAGGGTTTGGCCGTCCATACTCAGGATTACAGGGAAGGAAACCGGACCTGCCTTAGCCAATGCGATGCCTTCAATGGTGCCAGCTATTTCCTGTTCAATGATTCCGGGGTGAGCCATCTTCATGGCAGTGGTGTGCATGAGATAGGCAACATCCACCATCTTTTCAATGATCTCAATTTCTTCGGTTGATTTAATGGACCGTAGTTTTACAACAGCGTTGATGAGTTCAACTGACACTTCATGCTTGAGCTGCAGTACAGGCCATCCGGTAACTTCCGATAGCCAAATCTTTGTTTTGCCGCGGTAAGGTGGAAGGAAGTGAACCTTGCGCCCTTTGGCAAAGGCTGCTTTCAGGAAAGTATCGAGTTCCGACAATGGCAGGGTTTTATGAATGCCAACAAGCTCACCACGATCTTTCATAGATGGCTGAGGTCCCATCCAGATGATGTCATCCATATCCACATCATTGCCGAAAATGATCTCCTGGTCGTTATCCAGATCAATGACTCCAAACAGATCAGGCTGATTCAGTCCGAAGAAATAGGTAAAGGTGCTATCCTGCCTGAAATGATAGGTATTGGCAGGGTAGTTGTAAGCTGATTCGGTATTGCCGGGAAATAATAAAACGCCACTTTTAATTTCTTTGCGTAATGCATTACGACGGGCCTGATAAGTTTGTGGTTTGAACATATTTTTTCTTTTTATAAATCGATGGAAAAAGTGATAGTGAAATATTCAGACAATGGCTTAACGTTGTGCCATCAGGGCTTCAATTTCATCGGGTTCTATTGGTATGTGTGCCATGAGGTCAATAGGGTCCTCAGCAACAACAATGTCGTTTTCAAGACGGATGCCAAAGCCCTCTTCGGGGATATAGATGCCCGGTTCACAGCTTAGTACCATTCCTTTGCGG
>JAEYXG010000182.1 GCA_023428585.1 Bacteroidota bacterium | reverse complement strand
TCGCAACATTAAACATAATGTTCTGAATGCTAAACTCCATCAAAAGGAAGCTGATATAGTAGCTGAAGCCGGACATGCAGGTACCGTTACAATTGCTACCAACATGGCTGGTCGTGGTACTGACATTAAGCTGGGCCCCGGTGTTAAAGAAGCCGGCGGATTGGCTATCATAGGTACTGAACGTCATGAATCACGTCGGGTTGACCGTCAGTTGCGTGGGCGTGCGGGTCGTCAAGGAGATCCTGGCAGTTCACAATTCTTTGTTGCCTTGGAAGATGACCTGATGCGAATGTTTGGATCTGAACGTATTGCAAGTATTATGGACCGTCTTGGATTGAAAGAGGGAGAGGTTATTCAACATTCAATGATTACTAAATCAATTGAAAGAGCTCAAAAGAAAGTTGAAGAAAACAACTTTGGCATTCGTAAACGGCTACTGGAATATGATGACGTGATGAACTCCCAACGAGAAGTCATTTATAAAAAACGTCGTCATGCCCTATATGGTGAACGACTTGCCGTGGATATTTCTAATATGATCTATGATGTTTGCGATACTATTGTTACAACTCATCAGGATGATCGTGATTATGAGGGATTCAAATTATCAATGATGAAGACTTTAGCCACTGAACCCGATATCAATGCTGACGATTTCATGAGTCGGAATAAACAGGCTATTGTTGATACCTTGTTTGATCAGGTTTATGCCAATTACCAGCTTAAGAGTCGCCGATTGGCAGAAAAAGCATATCCTGTAATAAAAGATATTTTTGAGAATCAGCCACAGTTTGAGAATGTCGCAATTCCAATAACAGATGGCATTCGGTCAATGCAGGTTGTGGCAAATCTCAAGAAAGCCTATAATGATAAGGGACGTGAAATCAATCTTGCTATAGAAAAGGGAGTTACTTTAGCCGTAATTGATGATTCATGGAAGGATCATCTTCGTGAAATGGATGAACTGCGTAACTCAGTTCAGAATGCAACGTATGAACAGAAAGATCCTCTATTGATATATAAGTTTGAGTCATTTGAGCTTTTTAAGCAGCTTATACAAAAGACAAATAATGAGATATCATCTTTTATTGTGAAGGCAAACCTGCCAATTCAGGAATCATCACAGGTAAAGGAAGCACAAAAACCCCGTAGAACAGATCACGGGAAATATAAGGAAGAAAGAACTGATTTGTTGTCACAGGCAGGCAGAACATCTGAGCCTAGAGTTACAACACCGGTTCGAGTTGAAAAACGGGTAGGGCGCAATGACCCTTGTCCTTGCGGTAGTGGTAAGAAATACAAGAATTGTCATGGTCAGAATGAGTAAGTGTCCATCATAACCTAACAACCAAAATGAGGCTAATTATAAGAATTTATTCGCTGGTCTCACTATTACTATTTCTTGAATTAAACGCTAAAGCACAACTTGCTTATAGCCCTGTCGTGGAAGCTGCATCAGCAACAGTAAGTAACGAGCAAATTCTCCTGCAATTACGACAAATATCGGGAGATACCACTGTAAATATAAATGGGCAGATAACTACAATCAGCTCAAGGCATTATCTGTCACCCGGAAATGCTTTGGCGGCCCAATATATCTTTCAAAAATTCATAGAATATGGTTATCAACCTGAATATCAGTATTTTAATGGAAGCAGAGGCGTTAATGTCATTGCAACTAAGGTAGGAAACCGTTTTCCTGATAAAGAATACGTTGTATGTGCTCATTATGACAATATGCCATCAGGACCGGATGCCCCCGGTGCAGATGACAATGCTTCAGGATTAACAGCAGTTCTTGAAGCTGCCAGAGTCATTAATACCTTAAACCCTGAATATACAGTTCGGTTTGCTGCCTGGGACGAGGAGGAAATAGGTTATGCAGGAAGCAGTTATTATGTTCAACAGGCATTCACGAACGGGCATGATATCATAGGAGCTCTCAACGTTGATATGATTGCCTGGGATTCCAATAATGATATGCTCTTTTCAATTGCCAAAAATTCCAACTCCAATGCTATTGCAAATGATTTTATTACCACAACAGGTTATTATCAGCCAGAGTTAAAATCAAATTTCATTGGCAGTAGTTCAAGCGACCATGCTTCTTTTTGGCTGTATGGCTACCCGGCAATTATGGCTGTTGAAAATTTCTATGATTTCAATGCGCATTATCATACTCCCGGCGATAATTTTTCAGCAGTTAATACAGCGTATTTCAGCTCAATGGTAAGGGCAATTGTTGCTAATGTAACCTCAGTAGCGCTGAATCAAAGAATAGAAATCCTTCATGATCCTATTATCTCAGGAAATGCTATCGTTCCCAGGGAGGCTTCCTTTATTATCAATAGCCAGCATCCTATTGATCACTCAAATTATTCTCCCCGATTATTCTATTCAACAGATGGAATTAACTTCGATTATATCACTCCAATTGAAATAATAGGGAACACTTTCAAATTCATGATACCGGGATACCCAATTGGAACAATGGTAAGCTACTATTTTGCAGCACAGGATGAATTGGCAACAATGGTAGCTACATTACCTGAGGGTGGTAAGGGGATTTCACCTCCAGGCAGTTCCGCACCCCCATCTTGCTTTACATATCAGGTTGACAATATTGAGCTTAATGACAATTGCTCCTCCAATACTCCTCTGACGATACAGGATAACTCGAATACTTATGATCAGATAAACATTAGCCAGAAGGGTTTCTTGCTTGATCTTGACGTGATGGTTGATATAACCCACCCCAGAACCACTGAACTAAGGCTGATACTGATTTCGCCCGATAACATCCCGATAACATTGAGTGATAGAAATGGTAATGAAGGAGATGATTATACCCAAACAATTTTTGATGATCAAGCCATAAAAAGCATCAAGGAAGGGGTGGCTCCTTTTACGGGTCGATTCAAACCTGAAATGCCATTGAGCACATATAAGGATAAATCGATCACTGGTCAGTGGCAGCTTCGAATTGCCGAATCAGGCAATGTAAATTCAGGAATTCTTAATCAGTGGTGTCTCCATTTCCTGTTTAAGGACCAGGTAATTGGTACCGGATTTGAACCTTATAAAGAATTACTCAAGTTATATCAAAACTTCCCTAATCCGGCATCTGATCAAACAAACATAAAATTCAGCCTGCCTGAATCAATGAATATCACTTTATCGCTATATGACAATCTAGGCAATGAAGTAAAGACGATTGTTGCAGGAAATCAACAAGCAGGTGACCACCTGATTGTAATCTCAGTTGTTAATCTTTTACCGGGTATCTATTTTTATACCCTTAGAAGTGATACTTTTGTTATCACAAAAAAAATGCTCATTATAAAATAACTACCACTATGCTAAACTATAATGCACTTTTAAGTCATCTTAAATGGATAACCTGTGTATTGATATTAAATATCAATGCACCTGTTAACGCTCAACTTGCTTATAGTCCTTTTGTTGATTCCATAGCATCTCTTTCCGATGAAGAAAGCATACTCTTGCTTACGCGACAATTGGCCGGTGATACTACTGTTACGATAGATGGACAGGTAGTCACTATCAGTTCAAGGCACTATTTGTCTAATGGTAATGCATTGGCGGCACAATTCATTTACGAGAAGTTTCAGGAATATGGCTATCAACCGGAATATCAATACTTTAATGGAACCAGGGGCATTAATGTAATTGCTACAAAAGTTGGATCACGCTATCCGGATAAAGAATATATTATCTGTGGACATTACGACAATATGCCTTCCGGTCCCATTGCACCGGGGGCTGATGATAATGCATCAGGCACTGTAGCTGTGATGGAGGCCGCTCGTATTCTTAGTTCACTTGATCTGGATTATACAGTTAAGTTTGCTGCTTGGGATGAAGAAGAGATAGGGCTTATTGGAAGTGAACACTATGCTGGGTTAGCTTATGCCAATGGAGATGATATTCTTGGGGTACTCAATCTTGATATGATTGCCTGGGATTCAAACAATGATATGGTTTATTCAATTGCAACGAATACGGCCTCATCAGTGTTCACCAGTGATTTTATTACAACTACAGGTTATTATCAGCCTATTCTATCAAATAATTTTATCAATACAACAGCCAGCGATCATGCATCATTCTGGCAATTTGGATATCCTGCCATTTTGGCAATTGAAGACTTTGATGATTTCAATGCGTATTATCATACCCCCAATGATGATATTCCCATATTAAACATGCCACTTTATGAAGCTCTTGTCAGAGCATCAATTGCCAATATAGCCTCCAATGCACTTAACCAGAGATTCGAATTTTTACATGATCCTATAATATCAGGCAATTCTATTCAGCCAAGAGAGACTTCTGTAATTATTGGCAGCGATCATACTATTGGATTCGGCTCAAATGCACCCAGACTTTATTATTCAATTGATAATATTGTTTTCAACTATGTGCTCCCAACCGAGGTCTCAAACGACACGTTTAGTTTTGTAGTTCCAGGCTTTCCAATGGGCACTGTAGTACAATACTATTTTGCTGTGCAAGATTCGGCAGCCACAATGATAGCAACGTTCCCTTCAGGTGGCCTTGGCATTAATCCGCCGGGTTCCACTCCTCCAACTGCATTTTTCACCTACGAAGTGGGCAACTTCTTCGTCTCTGAAAACTGTTCTGCCAATGTGCCACTGGCAATACCTGATAATAGCAATACTTATGATCAGCTAGATGTGATACAGGAAGGGGATCTTCTTGATCTTGATGTTCTGGTTGATATCACCCACCCCACTACGGAAGAATTACGAATAATATTGATCTCACCCGAGAACATATCAACAATGCTAAGTGACAGGAATGGCGAAGATGGAGACAATTATACACAAACAATATTTGATGACCAGGCTATGATTTCAATTAATGAGGGATCATCACCATTTACAGGTCGTTTTCGTCCCGAGATTTCATTTGATTCTTATCTGAACAAGTCGATTAAAGGTCAATGGAGACTGCGTATTGTTGAGTCAGGTGTGCCCAATTCAGGTATGTTGAACCAGTGGTGTTTACATTTTCTTTACGAAGATCTTTCTATAGGAACAACTGATATAGCCCTCAATAAAAAGCCACTTTTGCAACAGAACTATCCAAATCCCGCAAATACAATTACAAATATAAAATTCAGATTACCTGAATCTTCTGTAGTTTCACTTATTATATCTGACAATCTGGGTAGGGAAGTCAGGACACTTGCCTCAGGCAAATACCAGGCTGGTGATCATATCATCATTACTTCAGTTGCTGACCTTAAGCCGGGTAATTATTTTTATACACTAAAATGTAATCAGTATATTGAAACTCTGCAATTCATTATTACGAGATAAATCATGCTTCATTTAAGACAACAAAGATAAATATCAGCATAAATGTATGCACATTTTGTAGTTCATATTCAGTAATTTAAGTGATTTATTAAGTCAATCTATACAAAATGAAATTTAAAAGAATACTATTAAAGCTTAGTGGTGAGGCACTAATGGGAAGTCAGCAACATGGAATTGATTCTGTGCGGTTATCAGAATATACAAATGATATCAAGGAAATAGTTGAGAAAGGAATACAGGTAGCTATTGTCGTAGGTGGAGGTAACATTTTCAGGGGATTAAGTGGGGCAGCAAAAGGATTTGATCGTGTACAGGGCGATTATATGGGTATGCTGGCAACTATTATCAATAGCATGGCACTTCAGGGCGAACTGGAGAAACAGGGCTTAAAAGCCAGACTGCTATCAGGTATAGCCATTGACCCTATCGCCGAATCCATGAGTAGATCAAAGGCAATTGATTATCTTGAATCAGGCATGGTTGTTATTATTGCAGGAGGGACAGGTAATCCATATTTTACAACAGATACTGCTGCTGTACTTCGGGCAATTGAGATAAAAGCTGATGTTGTGCTGAAAGGTACAAGGGTTGACGGCATTTATACCGCTGATCCGGAGAAAGATCACGATGCTGTCAAATATTCTAAGGTTAGCTTCAGTGAAGTCTATGAAAAAGGCCTTAATGTGATGGATTTAACCGCCATTACCATGTGTAAGGAAAATAAACTTCCTATAATTGTTTTCAATATGAATATCAAGGGTAATCTGTTGCGATTGCTTAAGGGTGAGGAAATAGGGTCACTTGTTGAATAAGCAATTTGCATGATTGGCATACAGTTTTGTATATTTGCGAGGTTTTTTACAAAACATTAAACTTATCAACAATGAACGAAGAAGTTACGTTTATTATAGAGGAAGCCGAAGAAGGCATGAAGAATGCTGTTGCACATCTTGACAGAGAATTCCAGAAAATAAGAGCCGGTAAAGCCAGCCCTGCGATGTTGGAGGGTGTTAGAGTCGATTACTACGGAAGCATGACGCCAATTGATCAAGTGTCAAACATCAATACTCCCGATCCCCGCCAAATAATTGTACAACCTTGGGAGAAATCAATGCTTGCTCCTATAGAGAAGGCGATAATGGCTGCCAATCTAGGTTTTAATCCACAAAATAATGGTGAAGTCCTTAGAATTAATGTTCCTCCACTTACTGAAGAACGCAGAAGGGATTTAGTCAAGAAAGCTAAGGTGGAAACTGAAAACGCTAAAGTCACAATTCGCAATATACGTCGCGCTGCTATAGATTCAGGTAAAAAACTCGAGAAAGAAGGTATCCCTGAGGATGAAATCAAATTGCTGGAAAAAGAAATCCAAAATCTTACTGATAATTTCACTAGCAAGGTTGATAAGCTATTTGAAGCTAAGGATAAAGATATTATGACTGTATAAAATCCCTTGTGATTTTTTGTTAAATCAGTTGATCAATAATGCTTTTATAAGGAATACTTTATTGTAAATCTGATTACCAGATTCTCACCTGGTTTTGCATAGCTATAAGGTCCCATTCTGTAAAAGGCCCCAATTCCTATACCGGAAAAGGATGATTTTATAATGTTGTTCACAATCAAACCCATCTCATAAAAGCCCTTTTCCATTGTTCTATATTCAGCATAACGGTGTCTTTCAGGATATTGTAGTTGTCCTGTGCCTATATTTACAGCAACTGATATTTCAGGATCAAACAATTTAGTTCTCAATAATAGCTTCCCAAAATCATGTAAAACAAATAATGAAACATACCTGTCACTAATAAATTCAGCAGGCTTCATGGTGCTGAAACTAGTCGGTGCATATAGAGAGAAATTGGCACCGGCACTACCTCTTCCATTGAATAATTCAGAGAAAGGTGCATCTGCATCAAGAATACCACCAAGTAAAGCAAAAGAGGTTCTTCCAATGAGTTTATTATATACAGACCAGGTCGACCTCATATCAAGTCTGTTGTAATTAAGCCCACCGGCAAGAAATCCATTCCTGCTCATTGTTATTTGTAGCCAAAGAATAGGGAATTTAGTTCCCATCGATACCTGGTCAAATTTATTCCTTGCAAATCGTTCTTTCCAGGCAAACTTTAAACCGGCAATAATATTACCCATTGAGTGTGCATTGGTAAGTATTGACACATCTCCCTTAGGTTGTTCCCATGCATAATCATACAAGCTTTTTTTGTTGACTTTACTCACTCCGATGGCACCTGTGATACATTTCAATACCCTAAAATTCGACATGATCTCCAAAGATTCCACTTTATCCCATCGATTGATGTAGAAGTTCCTGAAATTTAATTCATTTATTAGACCAGCTTGATCATCAAAAAAATGTGTTCCAGCAGATTCATCTATATCATTTCTATAATTCATTGCGAATCCCAGTGAATTATATTTTATCAGATTAAGTTTCAAACTTGCCCCATACTTGATTGCTTTATCGCCAAAGCCATATCCAGTATATCCTCCAATACTAATAAAGCGGGAAAGATTATTGTTAGTATATAGTCCTGCTCCCAGATATACTTTTTCATACAGATTATATCTAAATATTTTATTCACATCCAAATCTACTACACCTATAGATAATCTACCGACTGACAATGAAGATATCATCTTACCCATGCCATCAAGGTTATGCACCTTTCCAAGACTATCAAGCACTCGGTAAGTATTTCGCTCAATTAAAGTAAGAGTGTCATTTCTATAGGCATTCCAATAAGTTTCATCACGCAAACCGGCATCAGGCAATACATTTATGGCGATATTGTCAAATTCATCCTTTACAATATTGGGCTCCAATTTAACATTCTCTCTGTAGCTCTTACCCATAGCCATTGGCTTAGTGGAGTTTAACTCGATATGATTAAAGGTAATATCAGTATTCAGCTGAATGGGGAACCACTGTTTATTGTCAACCAGATCATACATCTGTTGGATTCTAATAACGAATGGCTCATCTGTTCTAGCCGGTTCAGCAATGACATTTGCAATTGCCCAGCCATTGTTACTGATGTAAAGCAATCCCTTCAATCCATCAAAATTTTTTCCCTTCAGTGGCTTATATGATATCACAAATGTAGAATCCCCATGATTGTTGTTATAGAGAGTATCCATGATCCAAAAGAAGTAGTTTTTCTCAAATCCCTTTCCAATAGGATTCAAAAAGTTTTTACCCGCTAAACTTATGCTCTCCTTGTAAAAAGAGGTTGGCTGTGAATGTGATAGCAGAAAAACAAATAAAGGATCACTGAAACCGGAAACTTTCATTGCAGTAACTTCATCATAATTCCTGGAAGGAGATAGAAATTTGTGTTCAGAAACGGATTCCATCATGAACAGATGCTGCTGATTTACAAGCTTTAATAGTTTGACCTCATTGGTGTCAACAAAAGAATTATTGGAACGGGCTATTGTATCCTTGATGGCTGTAAATATCATCTTGTCGTAGGATGTATAGGAATACGACTTAATATTCTCTGGATCATTAAATTCTCTATTGGCAATTACATTGCTGATTATTCGATGTGCGGGATTTCCACCTGCTACAATATGTATTTCAGGTAAATCAAGCGTATGACTTGACATTCTGATTAACTGTTGCTTCTGTTGTTTAACAGGAAATGTACATGAGTTATATCCAACATAGCTCAATTTAAGGAACACAATGCCGGTAGGGTGCTCAATATTGAAAAACCCATCAATATCAGTCATTCCACCATTCTTGCTATCATTTACAAGAATATTAACAAATGCAAGCGGCTCGTTTGAGATAGAATCAAAGACATAACCGGACACCCGAAACGGCTGTGCTAATGCACTCCAAGTCAAGCAGCAAAGAAGAAGTGCTATTAATGATTTTCTTTTCACCTTATTATTGATCAAAACTCCTATGAGGTTGAGTTAAGAGGTTTGTATATATTGAATTAATGCTTGATCAAGAGATGAATATTGAACAACTATTTAAAAGCGTTATTAACTCCAGTCAATATACATTACTTATTCAACTTGGGATTATTAAGGTGTCTCAAACTGTCTCTCAGATTTTTCTTCAGTAAATTCTTCTCTAAGGCATCTGACAAATTGATTCCGGTTTGATTGGCAAGGCAAATCAAAACAAATAGCACATCAGCCATTTCATCTGCAAGGTTCATATCTGTTTCGCCTGGTTTTACAGATTGCTCACCATATTGACGAGCCATAATGCGAGCAACTTCACCTACTTCTTCCATTAACAGCGCGGTGTTGGTCAACTCGTTAAAGTACCTGACTCC
This sequence comes from Bacteroidota bacterium, assembly GCA_023428585.1. GTDB lineage: Bacteria > Bacteroidota > Bacteroidia > Bacteroidales > Lentimicrobiaceae > Lentimicrobium. The sequence continues at coordinate 13,847 of JAEYXG010000182.1, read as the reverse complement.
TTTATGCTTTATCCAATCATCAACCAATTTCTGGGCATCTTCTATTGTCATATCGTAATTTAGATATTAAAATGAATTAGTGAAAAACAGGCCATTATCAAAAAGGATAGAATTAATGTTCAATAACCTGATTACCCTTTACTTCTAACTTGAAACCTGCTCCATGTACATTCAGAATGGCAACGTCGGGGTCATGACTCAAATACTTCCTTAACTTGGTAATGAATACATCCATACTCCGGCCAATAAAATAATCACTTGTTCCCCACACTTCCTTTTGAGCTTGTTCTCTAGGTAGCAAGTTGCCCATATTCATACACAATGCCTTAAGCAAAGCGCTTTCTTTTACTGTGAGATTTTGAATTGTACCATTTAAAGACAGTTGTTGATTAAATGGATCAAATAAGTACTTGCCAATATAAATTTTATCGCTATTTCTAATATTCTTGCCATTGTTATTGAAGCCACACCTTTTAAGTATGGCTTCTATGCGTAGAGCCAACTCCTCACTGCTGAACGGTTTTGTGATATAATCATCACATCCTGCTTTAAATCCCTTTATTCGGTCAGCATCATGACCTCTGGCAGTCAAGAAAATTATTGGTATAATTTCATTAAGCTCCCTGATTTCACTTGCTAATGTGAAACCATCCTTCTTTGGCAACATGACATCAAGAATGCACAGGTCAAATTTCTGTGACTTATAAAGTTGGAGTCCCTCATTACCATCCACAGCAAGAACAGCAGTATAGCCAAGCATGTTGAGATATTCTTCAACGAGATTACCTAAATTAATATCATCTTCCACTAAAAGTATACGTGCGTTACTATTCATACGATTCCACTTTGATGTTTAACGGTAAAAAAACTTCGAACTCACTTCCCTTATTCAACTCACTACGCACACTAACTTTGCCATTCAATGCTTCAACAATTGTTTTTACGTAATACAAGCCCAGACCAAATCCCTTAACATCATGCCTGTTGCCCGTTGGAACTCTATATAGTTTTTCAAAAATCATTTTTTGGTTTTCTCTGCTTATGCCTAATCCATTATCCTGAACGGCTATCACCAGTGTATTCTCCTCATTACGTGTTACAATGGTAATTTCAGGCTTAACAGGTGAATATTTAATGGCATTGTCCAAAAGATTACAAATAATATTCTGGAAATGTATCATATCGGCAGTCAGTTGACTATTAATAGCATTGGGAATCATCTTCAAAGTGCCATCTGCACTTCGTATCACCAGATCAAATCGCGAAATACACTGTTCAATGATGCTGTGTGCATCGAACGTTGTAAAATCAAGCTTGAAAGTTCCCTCTTCTAGGACAGACATCTGCAATACCTGTTCAACCTGCTGCTGCAGACGCTGGTTTTCATCAAAGATCATCCTTGCATACTTGCGCGTTTTATCTTCTGATAGCGGATTGACTGATTTAATAAGCAACTCACTGGCTAAGGAAATTGTTGAGATGGGAGTTTTGAGCTCATGAGTCATATTATTCACAAAATCTGATTTGATATCTGAAAGCTTCTTTTGTCGGTTAAATGAAAAGATCATATAGGTAAATGCAAAACCCACTATGAAAACAAAAATCAATGAAATCAACATCCAGGGAATAATTCGGCTCAATAGTACACTACTCTCATTTGGGAAATAAACTCCCAGAATTAGTTGTTCCTTTTTGTACAAACATGATAAGGATGCCCTATGATTTGATTTAAGGATGTTCCTTTGCTCATTTCCATCCTCACCGGCAAAGAAAGCCCCTGATTCAGGATCAAAAACGCCCAAAACATATTGCCTAGTAATCTCAATTCCACCAAATTCTTCATGCATCAAGGAATCAAGGCGCAAAGGATTAATTGCTGTCAATACCTGCATGGTACGATGATCACAATCAGAGCTGCAAACAAATGGTTCTACTTCATCGGTAGCTTTTTCATCAAACATTCGGTTAACAACACTCTTAAGGGTAACACTAACACTATTGTCAAATAGCTCTTCTTGTAGCTTTAGTGCATTCCTCATCCAATAAAACTGTATTATAATAATTCCTACCAATGCTAAAGCCGCAAAAGAAATTATAATTGCTACTGTGTTTTTTTTCATTAATTAATACGTTATCAACCACAAAAATAAGATAAATAGCAGTTGAATTCCATTAAAACACCTCATTGTTGAGATTAACAGCAACATCATACTTTCACAATTGATAACTTTAGACCTCACATCGAATTAGATGTTATATTTATTCATGTAGCTACCAGTTGGTTCTTTTATCTAGACTGCCTATCTTAAATTTCTGTATGTTTGTCATAAATTAAATAGAAATGGCAAAAACTTCATCATTTAAGTATTTGGGTGATCTTCAGATAGAAGTAAAGCATGAAAAATCGGGACAGATATTCATGACTGATGCACCAGTAGACAATAATGGCAAGGGATCAGCTTTCTCACCAACTGATTTGCTGGCAACATCGCTAGGAATTTGCATGGTTACCATAATGGGAATGGCTTCACAAACTCATGGATTTAGCATGGCAGGAGTTAGAGGAGAGGTGACAAAAATAATGGCGTCAGACCCTCGCCGTGTTGATGAGATTATTGTAGATCTCTATTTTCCAAATAATGGATATACTGAAAAAGAAAAGAAGATTATAAATCAAATTACTAAAACTTGTCCGGTTGCTTATAGTCTTCACCCTAACTTGAAACAGTTAGTGAACGTTATATTTGAATAAATCTCTTCATCTATTCATTTAATACTTGTGAATTAATAGTAACACATGTTTATGAAAATAAAAATAGGTACCAAAGGCAAAGAGCGCATAAAAGTAACACATGAGTCAACGGCAACTGCCTATGGATCAGGTCTGGTAGAAGTATTTGCGACACCAGCTATGATCGCACTTATGGAAAAGACCTGCCAACTTAGTGTACAAGCATTACTACCGGAAGAACATATAACTTTAGGAACACTGGTTAATGTGAAACACAATAAGGCAACACCAATTGGCCGGATGGTTGAATGCTCCTCAGAATTGGTTGCCCAAGATGATCGAAAACTTGTTTTTGCCGTATATGCATACGACGAAATCGGATTGATTGGTGAAGGATTTCATGAACGCTATATAGTAAATAAGAATGATTTTCTTAAAAAAGTCAAAACGAGATTTCTGGGTTTATGAGAAATCAGAAAAGAGTATATAATAACTTTTAACCTAATGACTATTCCTTTTTAAATAGTATCAAATGAATGAAAATAACAACAGCTCCTATAAAGAGACTTCCTCTTATACTTTACTTGCAAAATCACCGGCTGGTTTAGAAGAAGTTTTAGCCGACGAGTTGAATAAATTAGGTGCTATTAATATTGAAATTCTAAAAAGAGCCGTTTCATTTGAGGGAAATCAAAAATTAATTTACAGAGCTAACTACCATTGTCGTACTGCTTTGCGCATCTTAAAGCCTATAAGCCAATTTACGTTCAATGACGAACGAGAATTTTATAACCGAATACATGACTTACCTTGGGAAGATTATCTGGAACCTGATCAGACATTATCCATTGATTCAACTATAGGCAGTTCTATTTTTACACACTCACATTTCGTATCACAACGAGCTAAAGATGCAATAGCAGATCGTTTTAGAGAAAGAACCGGCATTAGGCCATCCGTAGATCTTGAAAATCCTGATCTTCGTATCAATCTTCATATTTATAAAGACACAGTAAACGTTTCTCTGGATAGTTCAGGAGCTTCATTGCACAAGAGAGGTTATCACACAATGAATGCAGAAGCCCCATTAAGTGAGGTGTTGGCAGCAGGTATGATTATGCTCACAGGGTGGAATGGTGAATCAAACTTTATTGACTGGATGTGTGGTTCAGGTACGTTACTCATTGAGGCGGCAATGATTGCAATGAATCTTCCTGCAGGTCAGTTCAGAGAAGAGTACGGTTTCATGAAATGGAAGGATTTTTCTCCACTTCTTTGGAAACAAGTAAAGGACGAAGCTTTAAAGAACCAGCGTGATCTTGATATTGAAATCATAGGTTCTGACATCTCTTCCCGTAATCTTAAAGCAGCAGAATCAAATATCCGTAACGCTTCATTGCATAAGGACATAGTATTGAAGGTGGCTGATTTTAGAGATGTGAAACCTCCTAAAGGTACCGGCATTCTGATCAGTAATCCTCCTTATGGAGAAAGAATTGAAGTGAATGATCTGCAGGAACTGTATAGTGAAATGGGAACGGCTCTGAAAAGAAACTTTGAAGGGTATAAAGCCTGGCTAATTTCTTCTGATCTTCAAGCTATAAAATTAGTAGGATTAAGACCAATGGCTAAGAAGATTCTCTGGAATGGTCAGCTCGAGTGTAGATTTGTTGGATTTGATCTCTATCATGGCAGTAAGAAAGATAAGTATAAATAATTAACTATCTCATTTGCCAACCATAAGAAGACTAACAACTGGCCTGGTTAATCCAATTCATATATATAAAAGAACGATGGTGCAGATACGCACATACTTCATATTATCAGAATTGGATTCCATTCCCTAAACAGCTCCTCTGGCAAAGGTATCTCCGCCTTCAAGCTTTCCTGACATATAACCTTTCTTGAACCAGGTCATTCGTTGTTCTGAAGTCCCATGAGTAAACGCATCAGGGACTATAGTACCCTGAGTCTCCATCTGGATACGATCATCGCCAACGGCTGAAGCAGCTTGTAGTGCTTCAGCAATATCTCCTTCTTCAAGGATATTAAGGGTATTTTGAGCATGATATGCCCAAACGCCTGCATAATAATCAGCCTGAAGCTCTAGAAGAACTGTAAGACGATTCGCCTGTTTTTGATTTGTGTTACTTCTTGCTTCACTAACTTTACCAAGTGTTCCCAACAGATGCTGCACATGATGACCGACCTCATGAGCCAGCACATAAGCTATAGCGAAATCACCGGGTGCTCCAAATCGTTCTCTAAGCTCATCACAAAAGCTCAAATCTATATAAACGCTTTCATCTGCGGAGCAATAGAATGGTCCGCTTGCCGAAGATGCTGATCCACAACCTGATTGCACACCTCCTCTAAAAAGAACCAATTTTGGAACTCGGTATGTTTCACCATAGGATGCAAATATAGAGCCCCATATTTCCTCAGTGTCAGCCAAAACTACTGAAACAAATTGTGCCATACTATCCTGAGCTGCTGTTGTTGGGGTTTCTTGTGCTGTTTGATTATTCATCACATTTAGCACCTGCGAGGGATCACCACCAAGCAACCAAACGATGGCCACAATAACAATGGTACCAATGCCACCACCCATAGCCATCTGACCACCTGACATACCGCGGCGATCATCAACATTTGTACTTCCTCTTCTACCTATCCATTTCATGCTTTTTTATTTTAGTTTATCGATATCCATATTTGCTCAACACTATATATTAAGTTGCCTTGCCCATCATTACATATTTATGACACATCACATAAGTTATTCACCTTAAAAATAGTAATAAAAGTTATACAATTGCAACCTCTAAAAAATTTATATAGCAATAACGCATTAACTGCTTTTCTTATCTTTGAAAATAAATTATCGCTATATCAATTCAACAACCTTGGCAACTGTAAACTATATAACCCAATTTGCCGAAGTGCTTCTTCCCTTACCTATAAAAGGCTATTTCACTTATCGAATTCCGAAAGAGATGAATAATGAAATCATTCCAGGTATTCGAGTTGTTGTTCAATTCGGTTCAAAGAAATTATATACAGCGCTAGTGCGCAGAATAACTGATCAACCGCCAAAGGTAGTCTCAGCAAAATATATCCTATCAATAGTTGATCCGATACCGGTAGTGAATAAACTACAATTCCTTTTCTGGGAATGGATGGCTGACTATTACATGTGTACAGAAGGCGAAGTGATGAATGTGGCTTTGCCTTCAGCCTATAAACTGGCTAGTGAAACAAGAATTATACTTGATCCCGAATATGTGCACGATTCAGAAATACTCACAGACAATGAGTTTTTAATAATAGAAGCACTTGAACTTCAGAAAATATTAAGTATTACTGAAATTAGCAGAATAGTAGGTATTTCAAAGGTAATACCTATTATCAAAACCATGCTGGAGAAAAAATATATTAGGGTCGACGAAGAGATAACAGAACGATATAAACCTAGAACTGAATGGTTTGTGCGACTTTCAGAAAAGTTCAAGGATGAAAATCTTCTTCAAGCTGAGATGGACAAGTTAAATACTAAAGCCTTCAAGCAACTCCAATTATTAATGGCTTACATCAGCCTTTCACACTGCTTTACCGACAAAACTAAAGAAATAAGTAAATCTGATCTATTAAAAACACCATCTGTGAATGCCTCACAACTAGATGGATTAATAAAAAAAGGCATATTGGAGGTTTATCAAAGAAACATCAGCAGACTTGAGACAAAAGATTCAACAGATATAATAGAAAACATCAAGTTTACTCAAGCTCAGCAGCTTGCCTATGATTCAATTATTGAAAACATTGATGGACCTTATGTAACCCTGCTTAAAGGAGTTACTTCAAGTGGAAAAACTGAAATCTATATTCGTTTAATAAATGAAGTTATCAGTAAAGGTAAACAGGTGCTGTATCTGTTACCGGAAATAGCATTGACTTCTCAAATAGTTAAAAGACTTCAGAGGTTTTTTGGTAATGATGTAGGAGTATACCATTCCCGGTATAACGAGTTCGAGCGCATAGAGATCTGGAGCAAAGCAAATGAATCAATGGTAAAAGACAACTCTGGGGTGGCTTTTAAAATTATCCTTGGTGCCAGATCGGCTATGTTTCTTCCATTTAAGAATCTAGGATTAATAATAGTGGATGAAGAACACGACGGATCCTATAAGCAAGCTGATCCAGCGCCTAGATACAATGCTCGTGATTCAGCAATCATGTTAGGCAAAATGCATAGTGCACCTGTATTACTCGGTTCTGCCACACCATCAATTGAAAGTTATTATAACTCCACTTCAGGAAAATATAAACTGGTTGAATTAAATGAAAGATTTGGTGGTGTTGAGATGCCTGAGATCAGAACAGTAAATATTAAAGAGGAAACCCGCTTTAATAAAATGAAGTCGCATTTTTCCAGTCAATTGGTTGAGGAAATATCGAAAGCAATCAGCAAGGGTGAACAGATAATTCTGTTCCAAAACAGACGTGGCTTTTCTCTTAGAATGGAGTGTGAAACATGCAACCATATTCCAGGATGTGTACAATGTGATGTTACACTTACTTATCACAAACATGTCAATATGTTGAAGTGCCACTACTGTGGATATACTCGAACAGTTCCTAAGGTATGTCCTGAATGTGGCAGTCCTTCAGTGAAACTTAAAGGATTTGGAACTGAAAAAGTTGAAGAAGAGTTAGCTTTGCTGTTCCCTAACATTACAATTGCCAGGATGGATTTGGACACAACACATACAAAGCATGGATACCATAAAATCATGTTGGAGTTTGAGACACGAAAAACAGATGTTCTTGTTGGAACCCAGATGGTTACTAAAGGTCTGGATTTTGATAATGTTAGCTTGGTTGGAGTACTAAATGCGGATGGCTTGATAAGCTATCCTGATTTTCGTTCGCTGGAACGTAGCTTTCAGATGCTTTCTCAGGTAAGTGGCAGGGCAGGAAGAAAATCAAAACAGGGATTGGTTCTTATTCAAACATATAATCCTTCACACGCAATTCATAAGTGGGTTGTTGGTAACGACTATATGTCAATGTATCACCAAGTTTTACTTGACAGGTATAACTTCTCATACCCCCCATATTTTAGGTTGATTTCCATTTCCTTAAGACACAAAGATGAGAAGATCCTAGATAAAGCTGCTTCAAAGCTGGCAGATATGCTTAAGCCCTACTTTGGGAAATTTATGCTGGGCCCTGAGTATCCTAATGTATCCAGAATAAAAAATCTCTACTTGAAAAATCTTCTTCTAAAGATAAGCAAAGGTCAGAAAGGTCAGAGTCTTAAAGTTGAAACAGCACATCAGATAGAACTATTCAAACAATTACAGGATTTCAAATCAGTAAGAGTGGTTATTGATGTTGATCCAATGTAATATGGAATAGATTTGAACTATATGAAGCTTCCCATAATCCCGGGCGACTTAACGGATATAGCCTCATGAAGGGAGCACTTAAAGATGGATACCCTAATTCAACTTTTGAAGGCATGACTTATTTGATAAAAGGAACAGCTGGATTAATCAAGTTAATGATTATTAATCCTCATTCTCTTCCTCAACAATGAGATATATATCTTCGTTGTCCTTCTTGAAAAGGTATTTTTCGCGAGCAAATTTCTCTAATTTGGCCGAATCCGATAATTCAACAAGGGCAGTAGAGTCCTTGTTAATCTCACTTTTGTAAAATTCTTTCTGTTGCCTTTGTTTGTTGAGTGTACGTCCGTATCGCACTTGTGAGATAAAGTTGTTCCTGTCGAAAAAAGTAAGCCATACCAAAAATGCAACAAGTGCCAGCAGATATTTATTGTATAGGAAAGAAGGTATTCGCTTAAACATACCTGCAGTATTAAATTATTTCAAGCTATTGGTCAAAGGTTTCAGTGAGTGTTCGATTTATTTAAATCTCAACAAATATAATTAAGTATTGCGTTGGTTATTGATAGCTTGTTAAATAATGAATCCGGTTTTTAAAATCTTCAAGAAATCAAGGGATAGGCATATTTAAATTACAATCCAATCTCCTCTGCAATACCAGTCATGGCCAATAAAGCGATCTCAGCAAATTTATCGATAGATATACCGATCTGTTCACATTCCATTATATTTTCACGCTTGACAGATGCTGCAAATGCCCTTTCTTTCATTCTCTTGGTTACAGACTTTGGTTTAACTGAGGATACCCTTCTGTCGGGATATACATATGCCGTTGCTGTAATTAGCCCTGTGATAGTTTCTCCTGCCGCCAAAGCATGTTGAAATTCAGTTGTACGTTCCATTCCAGTAGCATCTTCATTATGCATCCTTATAGCATCAACCACATCTTCATCAACCCCCATATCAGAAAGTATTTTGGCTGCCTCAAGGGCATGAGTTATTGGATCAGCGTTTGTTAATTCAACATCCAGGTCGTGCAGTAATCCTGCTTGAGACCACTTTTCAACATCTCGACCCATATACTTAGCCAAGGCTCCTAAGACAGCTTCGGAAGCCAAGGAGTGGGCTATCATTCTTTCATTCTTCACGTAGGATCTTAACAAATTCAATGCTTCTTGTCTAGGTAATAACATAATTATAGAATTAAAGACTTAGCGAAATAGTTTTAAGTTCAAAACAAATAACTTCTAATCTATTGAAGTTCATGATGAAAGTTTAGATAAGGCTCAAGAGAATTTCAATCTATCTCCATATCCTTTGTTCCTAAATCACGTCAAATTAATAAACATAACGCTCACCCATTAAAACTTACTAATGTAAATCCAGTCCATGTAACATGTAAATACTGTGCTTAAGTGTTTTGGTTATTTCCTGAAGATATTCTTCAACAGCCTTCACGCTACCGGGAAGTGTATATACCAGTGATTTACCGATCACTCCCGCAACTCCTCTGCTAAGCAATGCAGCCGGTTTTTCAGAACCATACTTAACCCTTATAAGTTCCATAATACCAGGAATCTCCTTATCGAGTAAAGGGTCAATCACCTCCACTGTAATGTCACGTGGACCAATACCGGTTCCACCGGTAGTAAATACCATATCAATTCCATTAAGATTTTCAATTATTGTTTTTAAAGCAATTGAATCGTCAGGTATCACAATTCTTTCTATTTCAACTTTCCAATTCAGGGAGCTAAAATAGTCACCAAGGATATTAACTGCTGCAGGACCACTTTTATCTGGATATTCTCCAGCGCTGGCACGGTCGCTGAGAGTTATAACTAAAATCTTAATAACTCTTGGTATATATTTTACCAAATCTCCTGCTTTAATCGTCCCTGTTTTAATAACCCTACAAAAAATTCCCTCTTTCGGCATAACACAATTGCCAACTTCACGGTAAATAGCACATCCATCTCCATGACATTTTTTACCTATCTGAGTTACTTCAAGTTCGGTCTCTCCTATCATAAAGCGATCAAGAGGACGAGTTTGATATAAAACAATTCCACTGGTAGTGATATTCTCAGCAAATTCACCAAATTCCAGCTTCCTACCCGCCTGTTTTTCAAACTTATCATAACTTTCAGTCCCGAGCAAGCTAACCTGACGATGCCATTTCCCACTATGGGCATCGCCCTTCACACCAACCATGGTTAATTCAATTGTTTGCACAGGAGATTTAATGACTCCTTTTCTTTCTGATAAATTTACCGATATGACTGTTGGTTCCATTTGAATTTTTTAATACACGTTTTAATATACAGTTTTCAATCTCCATGCTCTAAAAAAACTAATGGAGCTTGTAAATAGGGACAATCCCAATGCGCCAAGAAACATAGATAAAATACTCACAGGCAATAGATTAAAGTATTTGATTGAAATACCCATACTTATCATAAATGCGATCAACAAATAACTTTTGGGACTGAACATGCGGAAAATACTTGGCATCTCATCTTCCATTATATCTATGCGTTCTATGTACTTTGCAGTAACCTTTATGAATACTATCCTGGTAAAGACAATTGACCCTATAAAACTCACCAAAATAAAATAAATCATAGGTGTTTTAGTGCTTAATATTCCTTCCCATGCTACCATGAATACTCTTAAAGCAGCAAACATCCAAAAACATGCAACTGCAAAGAAAAGCCATTGACGAGGAATTCTGATTTTTAATGTATTTATTATCTTGTTTTTGTTTGTCATTATTTGTCAAGCACTAATGTCTGCTTTAGTTTTCTCAACCAATTTTATTTCACCAATTACCATATGCTTGTCCACAGCTTTACACATATCATAAATTGTTAGCAACGCTACGGACGCTGCAGTAAGAGCCTCCATTTCCACGCCAGTTTGTCCCTGGCACCTTACGAAAGCATGCACAGTAACCCCATCTGATGTCAGTTCTGTTATTACCTCAACTTTGGAAAGTTGAAGTGTATGGCAAAGCGGAACCAAAAAAGGAGTTTGCTTTGCTGCTTGAATACCTGCAATTTCTGCAACAGTAAACACATCTCCTTTCTTTAGTTGGTTGTCTTTTATAAGGTTTAATGTTTCAGGCAGTAGAAATATCTTGCCTGTTGCACGAGCAATTCTATCCTGTACATTCTTGATACTGACATCAACCATATTAGCCTTGCCTTTTTCGTTTGTATGGCTCAATTTCAAAGGATCTTCACGTTTCATACCACCATTTATATTTTGATATACATCATTATAAGAATTCCAATACAATATGCTGCTACAACCAATTCATTTAAGAATGCAGGTAGTTTATAAATACCTATCCTCCAATATTGTAAAATTCACCCGTGTAATTATGGCTACCACATTCCGGTTTATTTGCAACTGCTCTTTTAATAGCTTCAACAGCGCCAAGCTCTCTAACGTCAAATTCCTGGTCATTGAAAAGACAAGGTTTGATCTTTCCATTAGCAGTAAGACGAAGTCTGGTGCAGTGTGCACAATCACCTCCTGATCCACCTTCAACTATTGAAAAATGACCAGTATAAAGATTCATTTGTTGAATAAACCGAACCTGAATATTCCTGCTTTTAGCGAATTCTCTAACAGACTGAGCGTCCTTATCATGGGAAGAATCTTTCACAACACAATTCAACTTCAATGGTCTTAGTCCGGCTTCCAAAGCAGCGTCAATTCCACTTATCACATCCTGAATATTTCCTCCACGGGTTATATATTTGAATTTAGCAGGATCTAAAGTATCAAGACTAACATTAACCCTATGCAAACCGGCCTCTCTCAATGCTACTGCATATTTTGATAGCTGAATACCATTTGTGGTCATTGATAGGTCATTAATACCATTAATAGCACTTATCAGTTCAACAAGTCTCACAACATCCTGCCTTACCAATGGTTCACCACCAGTTATACGCACTTTTGATATTCCTAAAGAAGAAGCTACCTTAACTACTTCAATTATTTCTTCAAACGTAAGAATCTGATTATGTGGAAGCAATTTAACACCTTCTTCCGGCATACAGTAACGACAACGTAAGTTACATCTGTCAGTAACTGATATTCTTAGATAGTTTATATTCCTATTATAATTATCGGTCATAAATGATACTAATTCGGCTGAAGATAAATGTCCTGACTTTTCATTTTTCATTATGATTCTTAACTCCAACAAACTTAATGGCTTCTTCAAAATTGCCTAACCTCTCTCAATTCACCTGGTTTAATGTTATCTTCTCCAATGTTTATTGAAATTATTCCCCAAGCTTGTTCAAAAGCATGAATATGTGCAGAACCATGATATTCAAGAGGTTCAATTTTACCCAAGGCATACTTAACAGGTATGAATGATTTACGATCTGTTCTTTTTCTACTATAACCTGTTGCCATGGGTAATTTAACAATTCGTGGCTGAAAGTCTCCACCCATAATCTTGAAGAGCAAAGGTTTAACAAGCAGTTCAAATTGAACGAATGAAGAAACCGGATTTCCAGCAAGACCAAAAATGAATTTTCCATTTCTTGTTGCAAAAAGAGTTGGCTTGCCTGGCTGCACAGCCATACTTCTAAATTTTATTTCAAAGCCTGCTGCTTCAATCACATCCGGGACATAATCAAAGTCACCTAAGGAAACACCTCCCGTAATAAGCAAAACATCGCAAACTTCAAGCGTCTCTTCAATAACCTTTTTGGTATCAGAAGGATTATCTGGAACAATTCCGCCATAAAGAGATGTAATACCCATTTGCTTTGTCTGAGCAATAAGTTGATAAGCATTACTATTACGTATCTGTCCTCCAACAGGCATTATACTTGGCTCAACTAATTCATCACCGGTAGTAATGACACCAACTACAGGTAGTTTGTAGACTTCAGGTGTCACACATCCAACGGCTGCCATCATCGCTATGTGCTGAGATTTTATCTGTATTCCCTGTTTTAGGACTAACTGTCCCTTTTTTACATCTTCAGCCTGGTATGCAATATTATTGGAAGTTGAAGAATTGAGAAATATTATATTACCCTCATCAAGCAATTGCACATTCTCCACCATCAAGATACAATCGGCACCCTGTGGGACAATTGCTCCAGTCATAATTTTGGAACACTGTTGTTGTAAAACTCTTTTAGTTGGAATAACTCCTGCGGCTATAGTCTCAATAACCTGTAAAGGACCAGGCAGATCAGCACGTCGGCAAGCGTATCCATCGACGGCAGCTTTGTCAAATGGAGGCATATCCACGTCAGAATAAAGATCAGATGCTAGTATGCGGCCAAGGCTCTCTATCATAGTTAACTGCTCCTTAACTGGCAATACAGTCGAATTGTTAACAATAGACCATGCTTCTTCAAAAGTAATCATTTCAGGTTATGCTTAATAAGTTGCAAAGATAAGCATACCATCATAACTAAAGGGAGGAATGGTAATATTTAGAAATCAAGATGTTGATTGATCAGTTGCAGCTTTCATCATTTTATACTGCAAAAGTACAAGGCCATCCGCCAATCCTATCTTAGGTGCAGATACAATTTGCAGGCCAGTCCATTTGAGTATTTTAATAAATATTTGCGCAGCAGGGACAATAACATCAGCTCGGTCAGGCCGTAACCCCATCTTTTCAATTCTCTTATCAAGCGGCTTAGTGTTTAATTGTTTAT
>JAEYXG010000180.1 GCA_023428585.1 Bacteroidota bacterium | reverse complement strand
AGTACTGCCAGGGCGACAGTTGCACCCTCTGACATAGGTTTATTGGTTTCAAACTTTCCTGATATAATGGCATCCACGCCTAATATCTTGGCAAGTTCTCCGGGTGTGTAATCTTCTATATTATCGGGAGTAATGTTGTTCTGCCTCAGTAAGGCTGTTGTTGTAGTTACATCCTGTACATCAACACTTAATTTGCCTACTTCTTTGCGTTTCATAAACCAGGAATACATGGCAAAGTGCAGATTCTCACTCTCATTGATTTGAAGGTCTCTGATCTGCTCTGATGACATTTCTTTCATGTCTTTTGGACGAAGCTTGACTGTGGTTTTGAATGGAACCAATCCAATAACCTTATGATCCTTGGTAAGTTCAGCAAAATTTGGATTTTCATAAAGTTGTGTTTGTGCAAATGTCGTAATACCTATTAGAATGCAAACGACTGATAAAAGCAATTTTTTCATAGTTGTGTGGAAATGAATTTTGTGAATAGAAAGGGTTAATTTGTAGGCTATTTCTCATATTTGAACAAACATTAGGCCAAAATGTGCTCCTTATTTTAAAATAATTTCAATAATTCTTATATCCTTGATGCGAAACTTATTAGGCTGTTCAAGACTGATAGCAATTTAACGGGGTTTAAAATACTCTGGATGGCTTATTTTAGGATTCTGATCCTAAAGGATGTAATTTCGAGCCAATGCTAAAAGTGCATTGTAATTTTAACTTTCTGCATAAACAGGGGGCCTGTTAAGATGATATTTATGATTGAAAGAAGTATTTATTTAATCGCTTCAAGTTTTAACCTCACATTGTCAATGTGCTCCATTTGAAGGCGTATCAATTCATTTTGCTTTACCTGATCCTGTTCGTTTAATACAATTGCCCTATCGGCTTTGCTGATATTTGAGTTGGCAGTTATAATGTTTCTTTCTTCTTTTGCTATTCTATTTGAGATCTTCTGTCTGTCTCTTTTAAGGTCATTGAGAATTTTCTTCTGTTCCTTCACCAATAGTTTATCACCCCTAACTCTTGAAACTATGCTTTCCTGTTCCATTATTTGAGTATTCTTCGCTTCCCTATTAGCCTTCTGAATAGCAATTTCCTCATTGGCATCAACTATGTCCTGTTCATACGATGAAATGTCTTTTCTTAAGCCTGTATTTTCCTTCATCAGCTGATCAAGTCTGTTTTCCAGTGCTTTAAGTTCTCTTTCTTCATCTGATAATTCTTCTTCAACAGCATCATGGTATTTTGATGATGCAAAGTCTTTTATGAAGCGTGATGCCCTTTGATATTCCAGTTTCCTGGTACTATCCAAATAGTTGCCATTTAGCTTAAGTGCCGTCATCATCTCAACTCCCCAATCATGTTGAATGAAAATGGATAACAGATTTATAGGCATATCGGAAATTTGCGATAGGCTTATACTATCAATGGCGTAATCATTTTTTGAGATTACCGGTTTTTTTCTGTTTTTTTTATCTGTTTCACTTAGTACCAGACGTCCCCAATCTTTAATTACATCTTCTTTGTTTGCCTGGTAAATATTGACTTTGAAGCCAGGTATGCTTCCTTCAGCCTGATTTATTATTGTCTGTTCCACCCGTACAATTTCTTGTGCATTCGATTGGCCCATCAAACAAAGTGGAATAAGCAATGCTAGTAACAGTGTTCTCATGATAGGAATTATTTACTCATTATAAGTATTCCAAATATAGTGATTATTTTCAATTATATCAATGTAATGAACAATATATTATCAGTTTCAATACATCATTGGTTCCTGATAGCTGGCAGAGCCTGAATAAATTGCAGCTGATTATGCAATGAAGTTGTTTGATTCGATATATGGTGCAACAAAGTCTAATTATAGGTGTTGAATTAAAAATCAAACCTTCATTTATCATGTTAAAGTCATTACTATCTTTGCTTGTTGCAATACTATTTTCGCTGTACACAGCAAACCATGCAGTTGCTGTAAAGCATATTGTAAGCGTACAGAACTATTCATTCACCCCTGCTAACCTGAATGTTCAGGTTGGTGATACCATCCGTTGGGTATGGGTCAACGGTTTTCATACTACAACATCTACATCTATCCCTGCAGGTGCTGCTTCCTGGGATGAGCCTATAAACAGTTCAAATACTACTTATGAATACCGGGTTACCGTTGCAGGAGCTTACGACTATCTGTGCACTCCTCACTCCAGCACACAAATAGGTCATTTTACTGCTACTTCGCCTGCAGCCACCCTCGCCGTTACCCCATCCAATCAGAATGTTACTTCACTTGCGGGTAGTACAAGTTTCAGTGTTATTTCCAACTCTAACTGGACTGCAGTGAGTAATGCAGGGTGGTGTAGTGTAACCTCATCAGGATCCGGCAATGGTACAATATTAGCAAATTATCAGGCTAACACCCTCACCACACAGCGTGTTGCAATCATAACGGTAACAGTTGCCGGATTGCCTAATGTAACAGTTACTGTAACACAGACAGGTGCGGCACCTACCCTTGCCGTTACCCCGTCAAATGTAAATGTAACCTCAGGTTCCGGAATTGCCACATTTACCGTTACTTCCAATTCAACATGGACTGTGGTAAGTGACTCACCATGGTGTGTTGTGGAACCTGAATGGTTTGCAACGGATATTTTCTATGCAAATTATGAAGCCAATGAAGAGATTGAGCAAAGGGTTGCCAACATAACTGTAAGTGCATCAGGAGTTCCTTCTGTGATTGTCACCGTCACTCAGGCCGGCGCTGAAACCATCTTGAGCGTCAATCCCTTGAATCAAGATGTTAATGCACATGCTGGTACCACAACGTTTAATATCACCTGCAATGCAAACTGGTCAGTTACTACCAGTGAGCCATGGGTTTTTGCTACTGCTGACGGTAGCGGTTCAGGAATAATTGTGGTGGATTATGAGGAAAATACTTCCAGCGATGTAAGGGTTGCAACTCTTACAGTCGGTGCCCCTGATATAGTTCAGTTAATTACGGTTACCCAGGAAGGCGCTGTAGGTGTAATTGATAATCCCCTTTTAGGTATCAGTGTTTATCCAAATCCTTCTAACGGAATCATGTACATCTCGGCTGATCAGAATAGTGGTGATACACAATTGAAGATAATTGACACAAAAGGGAATGTAATGATGGATCGCGCTATTTCAATCCATTCTTCATATGCAATAGATGCATCTGCTATTGCCAGAGGTACATATCTTTTAAGGCTTGACCAAAATGGAAAGGCGTATGTGACAAGGATTGTACTGGTAGATTAGAGCTTTGGCAATTATTTGCCATATGTTGACTGCTTTAGGTAGGTAATCAATGGAAATATTCAAAAGTGTCAATTCACAGTAGTCGGTAACTAACCTGGGAAGGGTATATTTTAAAATATACTGAATATATCAAGAGGTTAAGATTGGTTTTCAAATACCGGTCTTAACCTCTTCTCTTTAAAAATACCTGAATGGATTGTAACTTATTCCCCTGTCGTATGTATCTACTTCTTCTTTTTTCTTCAGGAACCGGACAAAGGCATAAGTAACAGGGGTGAAGATAACTTCCACTCCTGTCTTGAAGAGGTAATTTGAAATAATGATGGCAACCAGTACCTCATTCGGGATCATA
>JAEYXG010000064.1 GCA_023428585.1 Bacteroidota bacterium | reverse complement strand
TACTGAAAAAATGAGAGGAATTATTAAGGATCAGTTTTACATGTGGTCGCACAAGCTTCGCATACTGGTCGCATTAGCTTCGCATTTTAGCGATAAAATGCGAGTTTAATACGAGTAATGAGTGACTAAACTACGCGGACACGATTATGTTTTCAATATTCCTTCTTAACCACATTCATGTAAGCTAAAAAGTATTGGTCAAATGAATGCTGACAGGCAATAATGAGTTGATAGATATAAGTGTTATGATTATAGTTCTGACAATCGTCAAGGGTAATGTTCAGAGCTGCCTACCAACTCAATTTACCGCAAGAAATAATTTCCGATTGTGTCAAAGTCCTCAATTCATGTGCAATTTGACAGAGACCATTCGTATTTCATTTTTTAGTCCTAATTTTGCGGGCTTAACACTGCATCGCACAATGGAATACAACTTTAATGAAATAGAGCCCAAGTGGCGGAAATACTGGTCGGCCAACAAGACATACAAGACGGAGATAGATCATACCAGGCCCAAGTTTTATGTGCTTGATATGTTTCCCTATCCTTCAGGTGCAGGATTGCATGTAGGCCATCCGCTGGGATACATTGCTTCAGATATTTATGCTCGTTATAAGAGGCTCAGGGGTTACAATGTGCTTCACCCAATGGGTTATGATGCTTTTGGATTGCCTGCCGAGCAGTATGCCATTCAAACAGGAACGCATCCTGCCATTACCACGGAGAAAAACATTGAGCGTTACCGCGAACAGCTCGACAGGATTGGTTTCTCATTCGACTGGGACCGGGAAGTGCGCACCAGCGATCCCGATTATTATAAATGGACCCAGTGGACTTTTATCCAACTGTTTCACTCCTGGTACAACAAGCAAACGCAGAAAGCTGAAAAGATTGATGATCTGGTAAAGATTTTTGAAACCTCAGGCAATGGAAGCGTCCAGGCGTCAGCAAGTGAAGTTCAGCTTTTCAGTAATGCTGAATGGCTCACATTCAATGAAAAACAACAGCAGGAAATTTTGATGAAGTATCGTCTTGCTTATCTGGCCGATACCATGGTTAACTGGTGTCCGGCACTGGGAACGGTACTCGCCAACGATGAAGTGAGTGAAGGATTTTCCATCCGTGGAGGTCATCTTGTAGAACGGAAATTGATGAAACAATGGCTGTTGAGAATTACTGCCTATGCCGACAGACTGCTTGACGGATTGGACCAAATTGACTGGCCTGATTCCATCAGGGATATCCAACGAAACTGGATTGGAAGAAGTGAGGGCTGCATGGCCGTTTTCGATATCAAGGATTTCAACAGGTCACTGGAGATATTTACCACAAGGGCTGATACAATGTTCGGTGTTACTTTTATGGTGCTTGCACCCGAACACCCTTACGTTAAGGAAATTACCAAAGATGCCCAACGGAAAAAGGTGGAGGCTTATGTGCAGTGGGCCAAAAACCGGTCGGAACGTGAGCGAATGACCGAAGTTAAGAAGGTAAGCGGTGAGTTTACCGGAGCCTTTGCCATCAATCCGCTAAACGGTGAGGAGATTCCAATCTGGGTTGCCGATTATGTGCTGATGGGTTATGGCACCGGCGCCATCATGGCCGTACCGGGACATGATAGTCGCGACTTTGCATTTGCCCGTCATTTTAACCTACCGATAATACAGGTGGTTACCAGAAAGGGTGAAACACCGGTTGATCCTGCTCTTTGGGAAGAATCATACGATTCAAAGGAAGGAATCATGATCAATAGCGGATTCATTAACGGATTAGAAGTAAAAGAAGCCATTACCACCACTATCCGTCATTTGGAGGAGAGAGGCATAGGCAAGGGTAAAATCAACTTCCGGTTGCGTGATGCCATATTCAGTCGCCAGCGTTATTGGGGAGAGCCATTCCCCGTATACTACAAGGATGGTATGCCCTATACACTGGATGAATCGGCGCTACCGTTGGAATTACCTGCAGTAGATGCTTACCTGCCAACTGAAACAGGTGAACCGCCACTGGCTCGTGCCCAAAACTGGGTGAACAGTGATGGCTATGCGTTGGAAACCAATACTATGCCCGGATTCGCCGGTTCAAGTGCCTATTATCTGCGGTATATGGACCCACACAATGACAACGAATACTTCTCAAGGGAAGCCGTAGATTATTGGCAAAGTGTTGACCTTTACATGGGAGGAGCAGAGCATGCAACAGGGCACCTCCTTTATGCCCGCTTCTGGAATAAATTCCTCTTTGACTTAGGACTTACTGTGAAGGATGAGCCGTTCAACAAGCTCATCAATCAGGGAATGATACAGGGCAGGTCAAACTTCGTATATCGTATTGCCGGGACCAACAGGTATTTAAGCTACAACCTTGCAAAAGAATATCAGGCAAAGGAAGAACAGGCAGCCAATAAAGCCGAAAACAACCAGCCATCGGGCAAGGGTCAGATACAGGCTATTCATGTTGATGTGAATATTGTACACAACGATATCCTTGATACCGAAGCTTTCAAGCAGTGGCAACCGCAATTTGCAGAGGCTGAATTTGAGTTGGAGCATGGAAAGTATGTCTGCGGTTGGGAAGTGGAGAAGATGTCGAAATCGAAGTATAATGTACAGAATCCCGACGATCTGATTGAAAGATATGGTGCCGATACACTGCGCCTTTATGAAATGTTCCTGGGACCCATTGAACAGGCCAAGCCGTGGGATACCAACGGTATTGAGGGAGTATTCAGGTTTATGAGGAAATTGTGGAGGTTATTCCATGACCAGAACAATAATTTCATTGTCAATGATAATGAACCCACGAAGGAAGAACTGAAGGTATTACACCGTACCATAAAGAAAGTAAGTGATGATATTGAGCGCTTCTCCTTCAATACAGTTGTCAGCAATTTTATGATCTGCGTAAATGACCTCGCTGATTTAAAGAGCAATAATCGCACGGTTTTAAATCAACTGGTCATAATGGTTTCACCCTATGCCCCTCATATTGCTGAAGAGCTATGGAACCTGCTCGGTAACAAGGAAAGTGTTACAAAAGCCGCTTTTCCTGAATATAAGGCGGAGTACACCATTGAAAACACTTTTGAATACCCGGTTTCGTTCAACGGAAAGATGCGTTTCAAGCTAACCATGCCAATGGATGCACCGGTAATAGATATTGAGTCAGCCGTATTATCTGCACCCGACTCTCAAAAATGGCTTGAAGGCAAAGCACCTAAAAAGGTGATCGTGGTTCCTAATAAGATCATTAATATAGTAATTTGATTACTACAGATTGAATTGCCGGGAATGATCGGTTCAGGAGGGTTGAACAAGTTGTTTGATTAACATCCAGGCGTCCCTTACATGCCTTTCTTCCACGTAGGTCTGGGCAATAACCAGCCGAAGCGTGTATTTGCCGTTGAGCTTGGTATGGGTGATATACAGTTTGCCCGTATCATTGAGTTTTAGTTCGAGTTGTTGGTTGAATTCATTGATTTTCTCAAGTGTGGTCATGCCCTCAGGAACATACCTGAAGCAAACAAGACTGAAGCGGGTGGGGGTGAGGATTTCAAATCCTTTCTCCTTTTCCATCTGCAGAGTAAGCCACGCGGCCAGTACAATGTGCTTTCGTACTGTTTCCCTGATGCCTGAAGTGCCATAGTTTCTCAGCACAAACCAAAGCTTCAGGGCACGGAACCTTCGGCCGAGTGCTACTCCCCAATCGCGGTAATCATTTACCAGTCCACGGGAGCTTGTCTTGAGGTATTC
>JAEYXG010000058.1 GCA_023428585.1 Bacteroidota bacterium | reverse complement strand
CGGGCTGTCAGAACTTACCAACGTCTGGAAGTCGAAGGTATTTGTCATGAATGATAACATGAGAATTCCAATGAGGAAGCCCAGGTCGGCAAATCGGGTAACGATGAATGCTTTCTTTGATGCTGATACAGCACTTGGTTTGGTGTAGTAAAAACCAATAAGAAGGTATGAAGAAACACCCACGAGCTCCCAGAAGATATACATCTGGAATATATTGGTGGCCAATACCAGACCGAGCATAGAGAAGCTGAACAATGAAAGGAATGCATAGAAGCGTGCAAATCCCTTTTCTCCTTTCATATAACCCAAACTGTAGATATGAACCATAAATGAAACAGTGGAAATTACAACCAGCATCATCACTGATATGGGATCGAGTAATATTCCAAGGTTAATGGTAAGGAATTCAGTAAGATGCAACCAGTCGATCTCAAATACTTTCAATGAAGTATAGGCAGTACCTGCTATGTGGTCTGTCCAGAAATAGCTTATGGCAGTCATGTACGAAAGGACTGTCACAACAAGTAAACCGGCAGTGCCAATAAGGCCTGAAATTGATGGTTTATACTTATGACCTGTTAACCCGATGAGCAGAAATACGAACAGGGGTATCAGGGGTATCAGCAGTGTATAGGAATATGCGTTCATAGAAATTGTTATGTCGTTATTTATATCCTAGTATTTCATTTGATTAACCTTATCCACCTCAATTGACTTGAAGTTTCTATATATATTGATGATGATTGCTATAGCAACGGCAGCTTCAGCCGCAGCGACAGCAATAATGATAAGGGTGAAGAAATGTCCCTGCAGGTTATTTGGATACAGGAAATGATTGAATGCGACGAAATTAATGTTGACGGAATTGAGAATAAGCTCAATTGACATCAGCATGGTTATAAGATTCCGTCGGGTAAGGAATCCAAAAATTCCTGTAAAAAACATAATTGTACTTAATATCAGGAAGTATTCTAAGGGTATATTTCCAGTCATGGCTTATCTTATTTTTCCGGATTTTCGTCGGTTGGTTTAACATTAGCGGCTAAGCTCTCTTTACGAGCAACTATAATTGAACCTATCATTGCAGCCAGCAGAAGTATGGAAATTACTTCAAAAGGAAGTGCATATCCATTTTCGCCGTAGGATACCAAATGCCGGCCAATATTTTGAACATCAGGAGATACTGCCGGTTCTGACGATGCAGTAAACTGATGGTTCATCAAAAGTATTATGGTTAGAATAGCACCCGCAACAACGGTGAGAGCAGAAAGAAGGCTCTGCTTCATACCGGCAAGTTTGGCTTTCTCACTAATATGGCTAGTGAGGAGAATGGAAAAGATCATCAGTACTACAATACCGCCAGCATACACTGTTAATTGTACAGCTGCTAGGAAGTTGTAGTTCAGCATGAAATATAATCCTGCGGTACTTACCAATACAAACAGGAGGTATACGGCTGCACGCAATATTCTGCGGGTGGTAACCGTAAGGACCGAGAATAATAATATCGTGCCGGCAAGCAGAAAAAACAATATGTTACTGTCCATTATGATAGATTGTGATTGTTCTATAAAATTTATTCTTTAACACCTTCCATTAGTTTGGAGCCCGGTTTATTAAGCACTTTTGTAAGCTCAGCACGGTTCCAAACAGCATGTTCAAAAGTCTGATCCATCTTGATTGCTGAAGAAGGACAAGCTCTGATGCATAAATTGCATAATGTACACATGCCAAGGTGGTAAATATGCTGATCAATGGCTCTTTTCTTCTTGCCGTCCTCACTAATGACCGATTTGGTGATGATTTCGATGGAACCGTTAGGGCAAGCCAGTTCGCATAATCCACAGCCGGTGCATCTATGCTCATTATTCTCGTCGTGTGGCATTACTACCTCACCGCGAAAACGATCAGGCATTTTTAGTGTAGCCCTGTTTTCAGGGTATTCCTGTGTTACATTTTTCCAGGGTGTGAAGAAGTAACGGGCAGTAACTTTCATTCCTGTCAATAGAGAAAAGAATCCACCAAAAATTTCCCCGAAATATTTTATAATTGACCTCATATAGAATAACAGTTTAAAAATGAAGACCCAACAATACCACCAAAGTCATAAGTATGATATTCATAAGGTTTATTGGCAATAAATATTTCCATTCAAGATTGAGGATGTGATCAACCCTAAGACGAGGGAATGTCCATTTAAACCACATCATCAGGAAAATAACAGCAAAGACTTTCAGGAAAAACCATATGAGTCCCGGTATTAAATCCATCACGCCATTGAATGCTTCAAACTGGCCGAAATGGAGTGGCATCCAACCGCCAAGGAAGACAATGGTAGCCATGGCAGCAACAATAAACAGGTTAATATATTCAGCCAGGAAGAAGAAGGCGAATTTGATACCTGAATATTCGGTGTGGAAACCTGCAGTCAGTTCTGATTCAGCTTCAGCCAAGTCAAAAGGGCCACGGTTAGTTTCAGCAGTACCTGCGATTACAAAAACAAGAAATGCAATCACAGCAGGCACATGACCTCTGAAGATAAACCACAAATCACGCTGACCTTCAATAATTCCGGAAATCTGCATAGTGCCGGCAAAAATGATCATGGTTATCAGTGCCAAACCAACAGAAAGCTCATAGCTTACAATTTGTGCACCTGAACGCATTGCACCAATAAGTGAGTATTTATTATTTGAACTCCAACCTGCAAGTAGAACTCCAATAACACTAACTGAAGAAACAGCAGTGACAAAGAAGACGCCGATATCGAAATCAAAAGATGCCAGCCCCGGGGCAAATGGGATTACCGAGATAGCCATGAATGTGGCAATAATCACGATAAAAGGGGCCAGATTATAAAGGAACTTATCGGCACGTTTGGGTGTGATAAGTTCTTTCATCAGCAACTTGATAAAGTCGGCAATGGTTTGAAGTAGTCCCCACGGACCAACTCTCATGGGTCCGAGTCGCTGCTGGAAAGCGGCGCACACTTTACGTTCAGCATATACAAGGAATAATCCGAATAATGCAACGAAGAGCAGGTAGGCAACTCCTACAATAAGCCATTCAACGGCTAATGTGGCAGTCGGGTTAAGACTGGCAGAAAGCGAATCGTGAATAGACTTTGTTAACGGGGTGAAATCGTAAATATTAAAGGCCATCGTATTATTGTTCAGTAGTTTGAATCGTTATAATATTATCGGTCAATATCTGGAATAACCAGGTCGAATGTGCCCATAATGGCTACCAGGTCGGCAATCTTCCATCCTTTAGCTATATTGTTGATAGCAAATAGATTTGAGAAGCCCGGTGAACGGAACTTCATGCGATAGGGGTTCTTTTTGCCGTCAGAAATAATATAGACGCCAAATTCGCCACGACCGGTTTCAACCCGTTGATAATATTCGCCTTCAGGCAACTTGGTAACACCCTTCATCTTAACTGCGTAATCACCTTCCGGGATGTTGTCAATCAATTGTTCAATGATATTCATTGATTCATACATTTCCAGAATACGAAGATGATAGCGTGTAAAAGTATCACCATCTGTTCCCAGTATCTCATTGAATTTTACATAAGGATAGGCGCTATAAGGCTGTTTCTTACGTATATCGCAAGAGAAACCGGATGCTCGGGCTGATGGGCCTGTTACACCATAGGCAATTGCATCTTCTTTAGAAAGAATGCCAACACCTTTGGTGCGTTCCTGGAAGATTACATTACCGGTTAGCAACCTTTCATATTCAGGCAGTTTTTGCCTGAATTTCTTGATGAATGCCTTTACATCACGCTGGAAATTAGGATGGATATCAAACATAACTCCACCGGGAACACTATAATTTAGTGTAAGGCGTGCACCACATGTTTCCTCAAATATATCAAGGATGTCTTCACGGTCACGAAGTCCGTAGAAGAATGTTGTCAATGCACCCATATCCATTCCGAAAGCACACCACCATAACTGATGAGAAGCAAGACGTTGCAGTTCATCAAAAATGGTGCGGATATACTTGGCTCTTTCAGGCACTTCAACCTGCAATCCCTTTTCAACGCAAAGACTAACAGCCTCGTTGTTCATGTGGGCAGCAAGATAATCCATTCGGTCAGTGAGATGAGGAATCTGAATATAGCTCAGGCTTTCGGTCATTTTCTCAATCCCGCTATGGATATATCCAATATGAGGTTGAACGTTGAGTACCTTTTCACCTTCCAGCTGCACCAACAACCGAAGAACGCCGTGGGTACTGGGATGCTGAGGTCCCATGTTAACGAGATAATCATCAGTTTTTATCTCATCGGATGTAAGCAGTATTTCTTTATATTCTTCCATATCTATCGAGATACAACGTGAATATCATCCTGATAATCCTT
>JAEYXG010000051.1 GCA_023428585.1 Bacteroidota bacterium | reverse complement strand
TTGCCTTTGTCTACACAAATTAATCTCTCCAATCGTTGGAGTTATGAGAAAGCAGGTGTAACAGAAAGTAAATTCGGCATCAATTTCCTGCAGGATCAACGCACCGGAGGACAATTGCTGGATGCTCGGACGGATGAAGCCATTGCCAATGGCAGGTATGTAATGGAGGTAACAACACGCCGTGCCCAGGTTTATGATAAAACAGGTTTTATGTTCAAAGACAAGCCAAATACTAGCATTGGCTTGATATTCAGTGGTCTATATCATGAGCAGGAGAGCATGTTTGGACATACGGAATATAATGCGCGGCAATTGGGTTTTTATGGCAATGCCATTTTTCAATCGGGCTCACCTGTTCACGGTTATAGTACCGGATTAAGCTGGATGTATGATGATTATGATGAGCAGTATGCCGACAGCAGTTTTTCAAGGATTGAGTCAGTACCCGGTGCTTTTGCCCAGTACACTTTCACCCCAAATGAGAAGATGAACCTGATAGCCGGATTGAGAGTGGATCATCATAATTTACATGGAGTTATGGTAACCCCTAGGATTCATTATAAGGTAAACCTGTTTGAGCATACAATATTGAGAACTTCAGCAGGCAAGGGTTATCGCAGTCCTTCAATCCTTGCTGAAAACACCGGTTTGCTGGTCAGTGCCCGACAACTGGTATTCCGTGAAGATTTCGAACTGGAGGAGGCATGGAATTATGGTATCAACATCACTCAGGAAATCAAGCTGAACGAAAAAAGAAAAGCTACACTGACTGTTGACTTTTATAGAACTGATTTTATCAATCAGGTAATTGTTGATCTGGATGAGGCATTCAACAAGGTCGTATTTTACAATCTGGATGGGGAGTCATACTCCAATAGCTTCCAGGTTGACCTGTCAGCCAATCTTTTTGAGCGATTTGATATTACAACCGCCTACCGTTTGAATGATACAAGAGTTACAACTGCAGGCGAACTTCGTGAAAGGCCTCTTGTGAGTCGTCATAAAGGCTTGTTTACTATGTCGTATGCCACCAGATTTGACAAGTGGAAATTCGATTTTACAAGCCAGTATAATGGAAGCACAAGGTTACCATTGGGCATTGATGCCCATCATACAATTGAAGGGGAACCCTACTCACCCGATTATATAACAATACATACACAGGTTACGAGGAAATTCAAGAAATGGGAAGCTTATGCAGGAGTTGAAAACCTGACCAATTTCATGCAGATGCATCCGGTTCTTGGATTTGCAACTCCATTTGATCAGGGTTTTGATGCCGGTATGATTTGGGGGCCTGTATTGGGTAGGATGTTCTATGGAGGTATGAGACTGACAATTCCTCATGATTAATCAAGGGAGCATTGTTTTCTTGGGAAGATAAAATGATTCAATCACCCTGGGAATGTCTTTTGATGAACATTATAATGTTAAAAGGAAATAAATCAAACACCTATTAATAACTGATAACAAAAACAAAAAATGAAGAATCTAAAAAGGGCTTTTACAGCATTCTGCCTCTTGTTCATAACCGGAGGATTAGCTGCTCAAAATGCCAAGACAACAGAGATCGACATAAAGGTGTCATCGCAATGTTCTATGTGTAAGGAAACAATAGAGAAGACCTTAGCCTTTGAGAAAGGGGTAGTGAAGTCAAATCTTGATTTGGAAACACATGTTGTTAAAGTGACTTATAAAACCGGTAAGACTACTCCTGAGGCAATTCGTAAGGCTATTTCATTGGCAGGTTATGATGCTGATGATGTTGCTGCTGATCCAAAAGCCTATGCCAAATTGTCAGACTGCTGCAAAAAGCCGGAAGATAGGGTAAATGAGCATTCGGGGCATCAGCATTGATATTAAGCTCTATCATAGAGCTTAGTATCAATTTTATGCAAGGTCCTTGCAGATTAAAATAGAGACTTATTCAAATTTGAATTTGAGTCTTCCTTGAATTTGTTGGATAACCTACGACTCTTAAGAATCAAGAGAGACTACAAAACGCCCTTTTATCTTCCCCTGAAGAATAAGTTCGATCTTTTCAGGCAGCTCGTAAAGACTGATTAATGTGGAGATCCGGTGTAGGTTACCGGGTCTCCATTCTTTTGCCAGCTTGTCCCACAATTGCTTTCTGAGTAGCATCGGACAAGTTGCTGAATCAATTCCCAGAAGATTTATACCATTAAGAATAAAGGGAAAAACAGTTGTATTTAGTTGAAATGAATTGGCATTACCGCAACATGCAACATTGCCGTGGCGGGAGCATCCTTTAAGAACCGTTGTCAGGATATTGCCACCCACAGTATCAATAGCACCCGACCATCTGGGGCGAAGCAAATGCTTGCCACTCTGATCATCTGTTTCATCACGTGCAATTACTCTGGATGCACCAATCGAGATGAGATAATCGATAGCGTCAGCCTTGCCGGTTGAAGCAATGACCTCATAACCAATCTTCGACAAGATACCTATTGCAATACTGCCAAGCCCACCTGTGGCACCTGTTACCAAAACCGGGCCATCTGCTGGTTCTTGTCCGTTAAGTTCCATTTTATACAATGCAAGAGCCGCAGTAAATCCTGCAGTTCCCAGCATCATGCTTTCTTCGGGCGATAAGCCTTTAGGAAGGTGCATGGCCCAATTTGCCGGAACTCTTATATATTGTCCGAATCCACCCGGAGTGTTCATGCCAAGATCATAGCCACAAACAACTACCTTGTCACCGACTTTAAATTCAGGCGATGCTGATTCTACAATCTCTCCGCTTGAGTCAATGCCGGGTGTATGCGGGTAATTCCTTGTGATTCCGCGATTGCCATGTGAGGAAAGGGCATCCTTGTAATTAAGTGATGAATAGTCGACTCTCACCAACAAGTCACCTTCAGGGAGGTTTGAGGTGTTTAGGCTCTTGATGGAAGGGGTGATCTTATTTCCCACTTCTTCAGAAACAAGGGCCTTATATTCAATTGAATTCTTCATAACAATAATTGACAATGTGAATTATAGCAATGAACAATTGTTCCTGCTATTTGTCAGCAGGTGAAATAAAATTCATTTAGAAAAGCGTGAGCTTGGTTCACGGATTATTGAAGTATTCTGATCAAATAACCGGTTTCTTAACAAGTGGTTATGAGCTCTTACAATGTTTTCAAATCATTGAACTCGCTCCATGACATAACTTTATACTGGTCACTGCCATAGTATTTGAGAATAGGCAAAAGATCTTCGGCAGTCTTGTATCCCTTAAGTTTGTAAAGCCATTCACTTTCACCATCAAGAATAACATACGACGGGTATCTCATTTCCTGTTTGAGCAGCGCAAGGGCAAGTTGGTGCGGTGATTTTGGTTTGGAAGGGTCTGTGCTGACAAATTGTTGTCCTTTGAAAGAGACGGATTCTTTTTGTTCAGCATTAAACTTCACCGGGTAGTAATTCTTGTTGATATAATCAACCACTGTAGGATCGAGGAATGTTTCCTTATCCATTTTCTTGCACCAGCCACACCAGTCAGTATATACATCAATAAAAATCTTGCGCGGTTTCTTTTTATTCTTCTTAACTGCATCTTCAAAGGAATACCACTTTATTGTTGCCTGTTTATCGGTTTCTTTTGCTGATTTTTCTTGAGCAGATAAATCTGGAATAATACTAATGCTAAAAATAAAGATCAGAATAAAAGTAAGGTATCTGGTTTTCATTCTTTTGTTGGTTAAGTGATGAAATAATTGGTGCTTATTTTAATTATGCTATGTCATACACAAAAACTATGCAAAATGAGTTGGAGGCTGAATATTTTCTAATCCCTGTGGCGGTCAATCTCGCGCTGTGTATCCTTTGATTTCAGCGTTTCTCTTTTATCGTAATGTTTCTTGCCTTTTGCTATGAAGATTTTAATTTTTGCCAAACCATCTTCATTTATATAAAGAAGAGTAGGGATAATAGTAAGGCCCTTTTCTTTGGTTTTGGTAAAAAGTTTTCTCAGCTCCCTCTTATTAAGCAACAACTTTCGGTCACGCTTAGGTTCATGGTTAGCATAAGTGCCATATTTATACTCGCTGATATGAAGGTTTTTAACAAAGAGCTCAGTACCTTCAAAGGCGCAGAAGGCATCAGTAAGATTGGCTTTTCCTTCACGTATTGACTTGATCTCGGTACCTGTAAGCACAATACCTGCAGTGAATTCCTCGGTAAGGAAGTATTCAAAAGATGCTTTCTTGTTCTTGATTGATATAGTTGAGCTCATTTCACTTATTAGAAATGCAAAGATAATCAAACCTTCAAATGGTTAAAAGGGTTTAAAAAGCAAATCGCCCTGTTGAGTATTTTCATCAACAGGGCAAAATGCTGTCAAAAATGTTAATTGTCTGATATTATTAACTATAACATTAAAGTTTGATTGACAAGCCTGCCATTAGATTAATTCCAGCCTGTGGAAAATATCCGTCCATATTTTGATAAGTGCCCTCGTAATAGTAACGATAGACCCATGCATTGGTTTCATACTTCTGGTTGAATATATTATTTACTGCCAGGCTGACTACCATCTCTTTAATGAGACCCGGATTGATAGAATAGCTGATTTTCAGGTTGTTGACCAGGTAAGGATCGAGACTTCGGTCATTGGATGATGTGTTGTCAATAAATTGCCGTGAAACGTATTTACCTTCAAATGAGGCAGTAAGACCTTTAAGTGGTTTCCATAGGAATTCAAGGCCACATACTGCATTTGGCGAAAATGCAAGGTTTGTTTTTCCAAGGGAATCTGATAGCTGACCGCCAAGCTCCCAGTTATCTACTTTTTCAATGAAATCAATAATTTTATTGCGGCTGAATGCTGCATTGGCATTAAGTGCCATATCACCGGTGAAATAATAGCCACCTGATAATTCAATTCCGGTGCGGTATGATTTGTCCACATTAGTCATGATGGCCGATCCTACGTCGTTGATATCTCCGGTTAGAATTAACTGGTCATGATAATACATATAGTACCCGTTTGCATTGAAGGTGAATTTGTTATTATCATAATGGTAACCCAATTCATAATCAAACAACCTTTCTGCTTCAGGTTCAGGTTTTGAAGGATCAGCATCAGTATAGTTATCCCTGTTGGGTTCCCTGTGTGCGATTGCGACACTTGCATAAATGCTGCCATTGGAATGCAGATCATAGAATGCACCGGCTTTGGGATTCAGGAAGAGGAAGTCGTGCTCCTGTGATATATCCCTTAAATCATCATCTATGCCGGTAATCAGATAGTTGATGGTCCTTAATTGGATATCCCCATAAAGTGTCAGTCGATTGGTAGCCTGGTAATTCGACTTAATAAACATATTCAATTCCTTCTTTTTGCCGGTTCCCGAGTACCATTCATAATCATGCCCGGCAGTAGCAGCATATTCGGCCCATATGATCCTTCCAAAATGATCTCCGTCATAAATATTGGCGGAGCTTCCAAATAAGAACTGCAACCTGTTTATGGGCTTGTAATTTACTGACATTGTGAATCCATAAAAATGATTGTCAAGGTGTTTGCGACGGATAAGGTCACTCTTTTCAATGAGCAATGTATCAGATAAAGTGGAAACAAACTGAAGTGGCTTTAGTCCGTAATCAGCCAGTTTGGCATTGTCTTTATATTGTTCATAATAACCTCTGCCTCTGGTGTAGTGAAGTGCAAAGTTGGCAGTAGTTTTTTTATTGAAACGCTGCGCAATCATCAATTGGTAATGATCCTGCTGATAATTGTCGGTTTCATTCTCATAAAATTTAATATTGCCATCTTTGTCAGTATACATACCCATTCCGTTGTATGTTCTGAGGGTGTCAAGGTAAATGGAAGGAACGCCATCCCATGCTTGATAGGTTTTCTCCTTGCCAGAGAAAATATTAAGTTTAAGGATAGTATTTGTGCCATAGTACCCTGATGAGATATAGAATGATTTCAAATCAGCACTTGCACGATCGATATAACCATCAGAAGATAGTTTTGAAAGTCGTGTATCAACAGCCCACTTCCCTTTTATCAATCCTGTTCCTGCAGAAACCGAATGGTGGAGAGTATTGAATGAGCCGATGGAATTATTGATTTCACCGTAAGGATTTGTTGCAGGGGCTTCTGTTTTGAGGTTCACGCTTGCTCCAAATGCCGCTGCTCCATTGGTTGATGAGCCAACCCCCCTCTGCACCTGCAAACTTGAAACGGAAGATGTGAAGTCAGGCATATTAACCCAGAATACGCTATGTGATTCAGCATCGTTCAAAGGGATGCCATTAACAGTAATATTGATTCGGTTCATATCGGTTCCCCTTATACGAAAGGAAGTATAACCAATACCGGTTCCGGCATCAGATGTTGAAACAGTAGCGGGTAGATGTTCCAGTAGAAACGGCATGTCACGCCCCTGGTTCAACCTGTCAATTACATTACTCTGCAATGTGGTTGATGTAACCGGTGTCTTATCACCGGCACGTGAAGATTGAATAATAACCTCTTCATTAATATTTAGTGCTATCTCTTCCATAGAGATGAGCATAGTACGGCTATCAGTCAAATTCAGATCGCTGATCCAGTCGGCATACCCCATATAGGTAACCCTGATCTTGTAGTCGCCTTCTTTTATGTCCTTAATTTCAAACAAGCCGTCAGGTTTGGTAATAGCTACTTTCAGGTTGTTGTTGATGCTTACATGGGCACCGGGCAACGGTACGGCTGTATTGGCATCAATCACCCTACCTTTGATGTTGATTTGTGCTGATAGTAGTAAAGGCAGTAAAACCGGCAGTACCGGCAGAATTCTTTTAATCATTTTGATTTTACTTTTAGATTAAACTTCAGATAAGTTAAAGGGGTCTTTAATTATCCGTTAATAAGTTTTCTCTGCAATCCCTTCGCCGGCATTACCCGGAGCAGGTTCAATGAGTATGATCTCAGCCTGTTTTTTTAGGCACCCCAATAGGAAATCGCTGCAAAGGTACTAAACAATATTCTAATTTTGCAATCGTTTAACTTGATAATGTTGTTTAAAATGAAGAGCTATCGCTACCTGATACTTGTTATTCTTATTGTTGCCGGAGCTTGTTCGAAAGATAAGTTTCCCGATGAATTTAGTGTATACGGGAAATGGAAAGAATATACTGATAATGCAGAACGTACTGAAATTGAATTTCGTAGGGATAATATTCTCTTACTTGAATTAATTAATGACACAGTCAGGAATTATAGATATTTGTTGAATAAGCCTAATGAACTTGAGATATTCCTTCCGGAGGAATACCCCAATGGCAAAAGATCAACTCATAAGGTTACATACAATAGCAAGGATGAACAGATGACAATTTATAGTTTGTACCCTGCTGCACCTGAAAATCCGCTTTTTACTGTTTTTATTAGAAGATAGCTTCAAAATAATATATTTATCTATCATAAGTTATCAATTAAACAACCTCAAATGGAAAAGAAAAGAATAACCATAATAAATGGTCCGAATCTTAATCTTACAGGTGTCAGGGAGAAGGATATATATGGGGATCAATCTTTCAGCATCTATCTCAAGAGATTGGAGTTGGAGTTTCAGGATGTTGAGTTGAAGTACTTTCAAAGCAATGTAGAAGGTGAGATTATCAATATACTTCATGAGAATGGATTTGAGTCAAGTGGCATCATCCTTAATGCAGGGGGTTATACTCATACTTCAGTTGCCATTGCCGATGCTGTTAAAGCAATCGACAGTCCTGTAGTAGAAGTCCATATGAGTAATATATGGGCAAGGGAATCTTACCGGCATACATCATTTATATCGCCAAATGTAAAAGGAGTAATAGCAGGTTTTGGGCTGGAATCATATAGGCTGGCTTTGATATGCCTACTTGATAATAATTGTTGAAATAATATGGAAACCTGTAGGGTTAACTTGCCCTTAAGTATCAATTAATTGTAATTCTCCTTGGTTTGTTCAATCTTTTCCACCTTGTTTTCTTTGGTGGATGTTGCCTTTAAACCTACTATTCCACCAACTATCATTATCACAAATAGAATACGAAGCAGGTCTTTTGATTCACCGAACACAATTATACCATATATTACAGTGCCAATGGCGCCTATTCCGGTCCAGATTGTATAGGCTGTTCCTAAAGGCAAGCTTCTCAATGCCAGTGCAAGCAGGTAGATGCTGATTGCCATTGCAATGCCTGTAATCACAGAAGGCCATAAACGAGTAAATCCTTCTGAATATTTGAGTGAAACAGCCCAAACTGTTTCAAATAATCCGGCAATTATCAGGTAGAACCAAGCCATTATTTAGTGAATTTATCTTCAGGAATACGAGAAAAGTTTTTCATACCTCTCAAGAAATAATCAATAACAATATTCCCCATATATACTTGTGAAACATGACGGTGCTTGATGAGGGTACGTTTGTATTTATGTTTATGGAAGTTCCTATAGAAACTCATGTGGGCACGTACTACCGCCCAAAAATCGCCAAAGCCACCATCAATCAGGAATTTGAATGCCGCTACTCCGTCCAGAACCAATCTGGAAAAGAATACAAAGGCCAATCTTTCAGAAGGCAGGTTCTTATATAGCAACGTAATATTGTTGCGCATATTAAGGTATGTTTTGAACGATGATTTCTTAGGCAGAGTTCCTCCTCCAACATGATAAACCTTTGATTCAGGACAAACCATAATCTTATAACCCAAGTGCTTCATTCGCCAGCAGAAGTCAATCTCCTCCATATGAGCAAAGAAGTCTTCATCAAAGCCACCATGTTCCCTGAACAAATCAGCTCTAACAAACAGGCAGGCGCCGGTAGCCCAGAAGATTTCACGGGTATCATCATACTGCCCTAAATCGACTTCAATATTCTGGAAAAGTCTGCCCCTGCAAAAAGGGTAACCATATTCATCAATAAACCCCCCTGCAGCACCAGCATATTCAAATGATTCCTTTGAATGGTATGATCGGATAACCGGTTGACAAGCTGCAATATCATGATCACTCTCCATTAACTTTATTATAGGGTCAATCCAGCCCGTTGTGACCTCAATATCAGAGTTAAGAAGGATAAAATAATCGGCATCAACCTGTTTGAGTGCGTCATTATAACCTTTGGCAAAACCGCCATTACTCTTGTTTTGAATTATCTCAACCTGGGGGAATTCCCTGTTAAGCATTTCAACAGAGTCATCGCGCGAATCATTGTCAGCTACTATTATCCTTACGCCTGAGGGATTATGCATTAGCACTGATGGTAGGAACTTTCGCAAGAAGTCCTTACCATTCCAATTTAAGATAACAACAGCAGTCCGCACAAATAATTGGTATGAATATGTTTAGTTCAATAAAGTTATGCAAACATACGATATAAATGAATTATACCTTTAAGGTGAATCATGAGATTTTCAATCATAATGCCACTTATTTGCAGTTTTTGGTTTTGGAGATTTGTAAAATTGCTTTTAGAATGGATTATTATAAATTGTACCTGAGCGACTACGATCACGTTTAAGTGATTCTCGGTCGGCATCATCTGTCCATATTTCTCTATGTATCATTGCCTGCCAGTTGTAATTTTGGATTTCTCCAACGGCATCGGAATGCACTAAGGTATAATCTCTTACACTAACTTCTGAGCTTACGAAAACAAATTTTTTATTCCGTTCCCTTCCGTTATTAAGGCTGTAATAATGCCAAATCTGGTAGGGGACCGTTCCTCTGCCGGTCATTACACCGGCATCATAAGGTACATCCTGTATTGTGTTCGGTTCTCCATACTTTAGATATACATACCCCATATCAGTGTTGTAACCCTTTTTCAGTTGTGTGCTGTATGCTGCATTAACCCTATTGACCTGTATCTTATAATTCTCCCAGGCTTCCTTTGGTTTAAATATGTCCCTTGTTTCCCAGAATTTCTGGAAATATTGCTGCAAGGCAGATAGCGGGGCTGTTGATGATTGATAATTTATAAATAATTTTTCCATTTCTGTGGCTATAGGAGCCAATGACTTTATAAATTCCCTAAGGGTATCGGCACTCTTAATTTGCGCAGCAAATGAATTGGTTAGATCGACCGTAGTGTAATCCTGGGCAAGGTTGTCCATTTCAGGATTAGATCTTTGGAAGAAGGATGAACTTACAGCAAGTTCAGTATTGGTTTTATCTTTAAGGCTTACCACCAAATTATAGTTTCCGGTTGGAAGGCGGCTAATATCGAATTCATTCAACACTACTGAAACAGGTTTGGCGGTTTCTCTTTTCATTCGTGCATATTCATTTAAAATCCTGCCGTTTTCAAACGATTCAATGTAATATGAAATCAGGTATTTCTCTTCAGTTCCTTCTTTGATGGATGGATTGTAGATCTCACAATAAAATATCAGTTTGTCCTTGTCCGATGCATAGAAATTGTCAACCAGTGGTATGAGGTCGTAGCCGCTTTTGCTTAGAATGTTTGATTCAAGGGTCTTAGTGTACGAATTGACGAATTGGATAGTTGAAATCGTACACTTTTCATTGGGGAAACTGATGGTAAATGGGTAATTCAATGCTTCAGGCGCTTTAGCAACATTGTTGTCTGCTATTGAAAGTTCCAGAAAGTAATCACCGTTAGGTAAGATAAATCGTTGCTGGTCGATGAAATTTACTCCAACTCCTGCTGTGTCAGACACTTCTGCACTCAGCAACTCATATTTCTTGAAATCCTTGATCACCGAATCTTGCTTGATAATCATGGTTACTTGAATACTTCCTTGAAATTGGCCATTTGGTAGTTGTTTATATACCAATGTATTGCCAATGATCTCCAGGTAAATATCAACATAGGGACTTTGTCCGGGTACGTTAAAAGCCGCATGCGACAGATAAGCACCAATGCCTTGTGCAGGGAATACATTAAGCACAAGGGCGAAGACAAATGCAAGGAGTAAAAATAGCTTTTTCATCGTTTATATTGTTATATAATTAGTGTCTGATTCCTTAATAATTGCCGCAAATATCCTGCCAGCCTCTAAATAATATAACAAAGATAAAGCAATTTAACCTTTATTGGAGAAAGTTGAGCTTAACATACAACCATTATACTTTGCAAGGCAGTATTAACGGTTTCATGTATTAATTCCTAAAAATGACAACCCCCAGTTGCTTACATTTTGTATATCTTTATCGCAAAATACTCTACCTATATCATGACTAAAATCACTGGCAACCAGAAGTTTATTTACATATTTGTCATTCTTGTAATTATTGCCTTTATTCATTCTTCAAGACTATACGCTCAAATATACCTTGACACAACTCAATCAATAGAGGCTCGCGTAGAGGATTTGTTGAGTAGGATGACTCTTGATGAGAAAATTGGACAAATGGCACAAGCAGAGAGGCAAGCCTTTTCTGATATAACGGATATTAGAACTTATAATATTGGATCACTTTTAAGTGGTGGAGGTTCAGTACCTTCTCCTAATACCGGGGTAGCATGGGCTGACATGTACGACAAGTTTCAGCAGCAGGCAATGGACACACGGCTGAAAATACCACTCATTTATGGAGTTGATGCAGTACATGGTCATAATAATGTTAAAGGTGCCGTGATATTTCCTCATAATATAGGACTTGGTTGTATGCGTAATCCCGAATTGGTTAAAGAAGCGGCACGGATTACAGCTCTTGAAATCAAAGGTACTGGACTGAATTGGACCTTTGCTCCATGTATTGCGGTAACAAGAAATGAAAGGTGGGGCCGTACCTATGAAGGTTTTGGTGAAACAACTGACTTGGTTTCTTTATTGGGCGTAGCTGTCATAAAAGGGTTACAGGGCGACAGTTTGAAAGGTAAAGCAAGCATCCTTGCCTGTGCCAAACATTATATTGGCGACGGTGGAACAACCAATGGCACAGATCAGGGTAATACAGAGGTTGACGAACAGACCCTCAGGGAATTATACCTTCAGCCATATATCAATGCTATAAACGCTGGCGTTGGAAGTGTAATGGCATCATATAGTTCCTGGAATGGCAATAAACTGCATGGACATAAATACCTTTTAACTGATGTGTTGAAAGAAGAATTAGGTTTCAGCGGTTTTGTTATATCAGATTATGCAGGAATTGACCAGCTTCCAGGAGATTATGCCGCTCAGGTGGAAGCATCAATAAATGCGGGTATCGATATGGTTATGTTGCCAAATAATTATAAAGAATTCATTCAGACTGTAAAAACTCTTGTAGCACAAGGTAGAATAGCACAATCGCGTATTGATGATGCTGTTAAGCGGATATTACGAATTAAGTTCAAGGCTGGATTATTTGAAGAACCGTATAGTGACAGGACGTATACGTCCCAAATTGGCTCTGCTGCTCACCGTAGTGTTGCCAGGGACTGTGTTCGACAGTCAGTTGTTCTACTGAAGCTTAAGGATAATACCCTTCCATTGTTAAAGGACAACATGAAAATACATGTGGCTGGCAAGAATGCAAACGATATGGGAAACCAATGTGGGGGGTGGTCAATAACCTGGCAAGGCTCAAGCGGAAATATTACTCAGGGTACCACTATACTGGATGCTATAAGAAATGCTGTCAGTACAAGTGTTGTAACAACTTCAATTGACGGAACTGGAGCTGGAGATGCTGATATTGCCGTGGCTGTGATAGGAGAGACTCCCTATGCTGAAGGACAGGGTGACAGGGCAGACCTCAGCCTGTCATCAGAAGATATTGCCACAGTGAGGAAATTAAAGCAAAATGGCATTCCTGTTATTGTGGTACTCTTATCAGGCAGGCCTATGTTAATAGATCCTATAATCCCATTTTCCGATGCAATATTTGCAGCATGGTTACCCGGTACTGAAGGGGATGGTATTGCTGATATATTGTTTGGTGATTTCCAGCCAAAAGGGTTGCTTTCAAACTCCTGGCCGAAAAATATGGGCCAGATACCGGTGAACTATGGAGATACGGAGTATTCTCCTCTCTTCTCCTATGGGCATGGAATTACCTCACTTGATGACTCCTCCGAAGGCTCTGATCCGGTGCTTTATTCTTCACTTCTTACCTTGGATGGGAATCAGGTGGAGGTGTCGTTTAATAAAGCGATGGCTGATCCCGGATCAGCCTATGGTGGTTTTAGTTTAAAGTTTAATTCAACAACTGTTCAGATTACCGGTGCAAATTTAAAGCAGGGTGACAGCACAACCATTGTTCTTAGCTTTTCCAATACGGCAAAGAAAGGTGATAAGATATATCTTGGATATACTGCGGGTGATATCGAATCAAGTGACAATGGGAAGTTGAATTCATTTGAGCCTATACTCGTTTATAATTACCTTGATGAAAATAAGGTCCATAAAATTCCGGGAAAAGTTGAAGCGGAGGATTTCTTTGCCATGTCGGGGATACAAACAGAAAATACATCAGATATAGGAGGAGGAATGAATGTTGGGTGGATAGATGCCGGCGATTGGTTGGAATATGCTCTAAATGTACCGGTTAGTGGAGTATATAAATTGTATTTCAGAATTGCCGGTCAGTCATCAGCCGGTCAGTTTGACTTTAAGATCGCTGATTCCACATTGGCTACTGTTAATGTTCCCATCACCGGTGGTTGGCAGACTTGGCAGATGGCAACAGCTAATTGCAATCTCTATAAAGGTGTTCATACCTATCGTCTGGCAGTGAAATATGGTGGATTCAACATTAATTGGATAGAATTCTTTCTTGCTCATGAATTTATTAATGATACAACTCCCACCCATACGGTACTCAGACAGAATTACCCAAATCCCTTTTATCCTTCCACAACCATTGAATTTGACATTGCTGAAAAGTGTAATGTAGTGCTATCCGTCTTTGATTCAAAAGGCAGCCTAGTAGTTGAATTGATAAATGATGTACTACCATCAGACACCTATTCCATAAAAGTTGATGTCAACCAATATGGGATGACCAATGGAACGTACCTATATAAGCTACAGGCCGGAGATTTTATTGAAACAAAAAAACTGGTTTTAAGATAGAAGAACAGATTTTTTCTTTGTTCTTATTGGTTTTATTTCTAATTTTATACAATGTGATCAACACTGTGTATTTTAAAATGCCGGTGTACTGCAACCTAATTATTAACCAAAATCAAAATGATATGGAATTTTTATGGTTCTTATTGATTGGTGCATTGTCAGGCTGGTTAGGCGGCCAGTTGTGGAAAGGCTCGGGCTTCGGGCTGATTGTCAATATAATACTCGGTATTCTCGGTGCCATTGTTGGTGGGTGGATTGCCGGCAAGCTTGGCATTGGAGGCGGTGGACTGCTATGGCAGATAATTATTGCTGCAGGTGGTGCATGGGTCATTCTTTTTATCTTAAGCCTTATTAAGAAAAAGTAATTCCTGGCAAGCAAGGATAAAGTTATTGTTCGAATTTATTCTTGTGCCAAGCTTTGAAAACTTGGTATTGGAAAGGGAAAGTGTGTAATTTTATGCATAATGAATATGCATGAACAACCCGGATTGATGGTGATTGAATTAAATTAAAGAAGCCTGTGCAATGCACAGG
>JAEYXG010000357.1 GCA_023428585.1 Bacteroidota bacterium | reverse complement strand
TTGCTGCACATTTCGAGGGCTTCAATCAACTTTGGGCGGGTATTCTTAGGATAAATGATCTCATCCACGTAACCCAGTTCAGCGGCCTTGTAAGGGTTGGCAAATACCTCCCTATACTCCTTTACCTGCTGTGCCTTTGACTCATCAGTAAGTTTATCGCGGAAAATGATGTTCACCGCACCTTCAGCTCCCATTACAGCAATCTCAGCTGTAGGCCAGGCAAGGTTGATATCAGCACCGATATGCTTGCTCGACATCACATCATAAGCTCCGCCGTAAGCTTTACGGGTAATTACCGTAACCTTTGGAACGGTGGCTTCGGCGAAGGCATAAAGCAGCTTGGCGCCATGCCTTATGATTCCGCCAAACTCTTGTGTAGTCCCCGGAAGGAAACCGGGTACATCAACAAAGGTAACGAGCGGTATGTTGAATGAATCGCAGAAACGCACAAACCTTGCGGCTTTTACGCTGCTGTTTATGTCAAGCACGCCGGCCAGTACGGCAGGCTGATTGGCTACAATACCTACCGATCGACCATCCAGGCGGGCGAAGCCAGTAAGTATATTTCCTGCAAAGTGTGGCATGATCTCCAGGAAAT
This sequence comes from Bacteroidota bacterium, assembly GCA_023428585.1. GTDB lineage: Bacteria > Bacteroidota > Bacteroidia > Bacteroidales > Lentimicrobiaceae > Lentimicrobium. The sequence continues at coordinate 5,964 of JAEYXG010000357.1, read as the reverse complement.
TGCCATCATCCACCACGCTGGTAATGACCTCTTTCATGTCGTAAGGTTTGTTGGGATCCACGGGAACGATATCCTGCAGGCGGGTATCGGTACGGTTTATACTGTCGGAGGTCGGTAGTCTTGGGGGTTCCTCCATATTATTGGATGGGAGAAAACTTATCAGCTCCCTTATCATCATCATGGCCTGTTCTTCCTCAGTAGCCATCAGATGAGCCACACCACTCTTCGAGTTATGGGTATAAGCACCACCGAGGTCCTCCTTGGTAACCTCTTCATGGGTTACGGCCTTGATGACATCCGGACCGGTAACAAACATATAGCTGGCATTCTTCACCATCACTATGAAGTCAGTAATAGCCGGTGAATAGACGGCACCACCGGCACAGGCACCAAGTATGGCTGATATTTGCGGGATCACCCCAGAGCTCATCACATTACGGTAAAATATGTCGGCATATCCTGCCAAACTCTCCACACCTTCCTGAATACGTGCACCTCCTGAATCATTGAGCCCGATAACCGGTGCCCCCATCTTCATGGCGAGGTCCATGATCTTGATCACCTTGTCGGCATTGGCCCTGCTCAGGGTACCTCCGAAAACCGTAAAATCCTGGGCAAATACATAAACCAGGCGACCATCAATCTTTCCGTAACCACTTACCACACCATCACCCGGTATGAGGTTCTTCTCCATATCGAAGTCTCTGGAACGATGCACTACAAAACGGTCAAGTTCGGTAAAGGTGCCTGAGTCAAGCAGCATCTCTATGCGCTCTCTGGCCGTCTTGCGACCGGTGCTATGGAGTTTTTCAATTCGTTCAATACCACCACCAAGCTGTGCCTTGTGGTTTTTCTCTTCAAGCTTTTGGTAAATTTCAGATAATTCGCTCATCAGTATCGGTTTATTCTTTTGTTGTCAGTTTAATGATTCAGCATTTGATGTTCCTTGTTCCTATCCCTTTCAATGAAGGATGCCTGTCATGATTCATGCAATCAGCTAATTGCAATAGGGTTTCAATCAATTACAATAAGTTCCTTGTTGGCATCAATGGTCTGGCCTTCGCTCACTGATATATGTTTGACCACCCCGCTGACGCGTGCCTTGAACTCACTCTCCATTTTCATGGCTGAGATGATAATGAGTGTTTGCCCTGCTTCCACAGTGTCACCTTCAGCCACCAGCAGCTTGACCACCTTGCCGGGCATTGGTGATACAATCACCTTGCCCTCATCGGAATGGGTTCCCATCTCCCTGCTCTGGCGGTAGCGGGTCTGCGCATCAATTATCTCCACTTTATAGGTATTGTACCACGAGTTCACGGTATAATGCCGCGTGGTGCTGTCGGCTATCATCTCAATGTTGTATGATCGGCCTTTATATAGAATAGAGTAGATACCCTCAGCAACGCGCAATGCATCCACTTCATACAATTCATCGTCCACCTTCATGGTAACCACATTGCCATTACGTTCCATTTCCTGAACAATGGCAGTCCTTCCATCAATATTTATTTCCATTCCTGATAGTTGTATGTTGTTAATATTTTACTTCCTTCCACCTGCTTGCAGGCTTGGCTACAGCGCCATTGGTCGACACCTTCGCCAGTTGTCGCGTATAATCGAGGTAGGCTGCAATGAGTGCTATATCCTCGCATTGTCCGTCGCAATCCGGCTCTGCCATCAGGTAGTCGTGGTTTTTCTCAATGAAATGTGTATTGTACTTGCCTGAGACAAAGTCAGGAGTTTCCATGATGCGGGCAAGGAATCTGATGGATGTCTTGACCCCTGTTATCTTATACTCGTGCAGGGCACGGCTCATCCTGTTGATGGCTTCTTCCCTTGTCTTTGCCCATACTATCAACTTGGAGATCATGGGGTCATAATAAATGGGGATAGTATATCCTTCATATACATAACCGTCATGGCGTACACCCAGTCCAAGAGGTTCGGTGATATGGCGAATGGTACCGGGACTGGGCATGAAGTTATTGTCGGGGTCCTCTGCATAGATACGGCATTCAATGGCATGGCCGCTTTGCTTAAGGTCGCCCTGCTTGTATGGCAGCGGTTCACCATTGGCAATGCCTATCATCTCCTTTACCAGGTCAACGCCCACCACTCTTTCGGTAATAGGATGCTCCACCTGGAGGCGGGTATTCATTTCCAGGAAGTAGTAGTTCAGGTTATCATCCACAATAAATTCAATGGTACCGGCGCCGTAATAACCGGCTGCCTTTGCTGCTGCCACGGCATGCTGCCCCATCTCGTTCCTGATCTCGGGGGTAAGCAGCGGTGATGGGGTCTCTTCAATAACCTTCTGATGGCGTCGCTGCACCGAGCATTCGCGTTCAAAAAGATGGATAGTATTCCCCAGCTTGTCGGCCAATATCTGGAATTCAATATGATGTGGTGATTCAATATATTTCTCAATGTAAACGGAATCATCGCCAAAAGCATTCCGTGCTTCTGATTGTGCCATACGCAGGGAGCTCAATATATCCTCACTGCGCTTCACCAGTCGCATGCCCTTGCCGCCACCGCCGGCAGTAGCCTTTATCATCACCGGCAATCCAATCTCTCCGATAATCTTCAGGGCCTCTTCTTCATCGTTGATCTTATCAATAGTTCCGGGGACTACGGGTACTCCAGCCGCCATCATTGTCTTACGGGCCGTGATCTTGTCGCCCATCTGCCTTATGGCGTGTGAATTGGGACCAATAAAGATTATTCCCTCCCGGTCACATCGGTCGGAGAACCCGGCATTTTCCGACAGGAAGCCATAACCCGGATGTATGGCATCGGCATTTGATGCCTTGGCTGCCTCAATTATTTTATCAATATTGAGATAGCTCTCCACTGATGGAGCCGGCCCTATGCAAAATGCCTGATCGGCATAGCGTACATGCATTGACGACCTATCGGCCTCTGAATACACAGCCACAGTTCGTATACCCATTTCACGGCACGACCTCATTATCCTTACCGCTATTTCACCTCGGTTTGCTACCAGTACTTTTCTGATCATACAGAATATCTATGATTGTTAGTAAGTTATAAACACTAATCGACGGATTACCCCCTAAAAAAAATGACTGCATATTAACAACAACCATCCCCTTTTGTTTAATCATTGAACTTTAATCCGGCCGTTTCTTGAGTCGCTATTCCATAATCACCCAATAAATGCACTTTAACCCAATGGTAAATTATGTACTTTTATATCATGCAACTAAATGAACTTGTGTGCGTCTTAACAATGGTTCGAACTTATACAGGCTTCCGGGTTACCGATGAATGAAGACAATCTCTTAAAAGAATGCCTTTCAGGCAATCCGCAAGCCCAGAAGCTTCTGTACGATAAATATGCCCGGAAGATGTTTGGAGTATGCCTGAGGTATGCTCCCGATAAAAGTATGGCTGAGGACTTTATGCAAGAGGGTTTTATTCGTATTTTCATGAAACTCGACAGCTTTAAGTCACATGGTTCTTTGGAAGGCTGGATGCGAAGAATTATAGTCAATACGGCGCTTGAGTCACTGCGTAAAAAAGATATTCTGCGCAATAGCCTCGAATTGTCGGACGCCGACCAACAACACGCTGAATTCAATAATGCTGTTGTTCTAAGCACTGAGGACGAAGAGAGTGATGACCAGAATAAATACCAAGTGCCGCCTGATGTTCTTTATAAGTTGATAAATGAAATGCCTGTGGGCTTCAGGACAGTATTCAACCTCTATGCGGTGGAAGATTACTCCCATAAGGAAATAGGCAGTATGCTCAATATCAGTGAAGGAACCTCCAAATCACAATATGCCCGGGCGAGAGCCTGGCTACAGAAACGATTGAATGAAAGTAAATAGATTGAAAATGCAGGATAATTACATCAACGACCAAGACAAAGATACCCTCAAGGATGCGGTAGGCAATACCTTGCATAACTTTGAGGTAGATCCACCTGCCGGGTTATGGAAAAATATTGAAGGCGGACTGCATAAGCGCCGTCGCCGGGCAATGCTTATCCGCACTACTTCAATTGCCGCCTCCCTGCTCCTTCTCATCGGGCTTGGCGTTGCCTGGTTCACTACCGACCTGCTTCAAAGCCCTCACAGGAATGCCATCTCCCAAAGAACCGCCCCTGCCCATGAAATCACCTACCAACCTGAATCAACTGCAGGTACCGAGACATCAAAACCATCCATTTCCGGAAATAACGAATCATCATCCGGTATCATCAAACCATCTTCTGATAAGATCAAATCTTCCGCCGGCAATAATTCTGACAACAACACTCAACAGCAGGGAGCATCTAAAAAGAACAAGATCAAGGTTCCTTTAAAGAACACTGAAAGAAAGTCGGTTATAGGAACGAATGCGAATATTGAGAAACCGTCATTGGCTGCCGCGCCTGAAGTTGAACAGCCCACTGACCTTGCCGGGATTCAAATTGAAAAGGTTGAACAGCCCACTGACCTGAACAGAGTTCCCGCTGAAAATATTGAAGAAAACGCTGACCTGGCAAATGTGCCGATGGAAATAACGCTTCCCACTGCCCCTGTTCCCGTTGAACCACCGGTTTCCGGTGCAACTGATGCTTCATGGAGCCTGGCCATGGGCTATGGATTATCATCAGGCCTTGACTTGACACAGAACAAGGAGGCCCTTACCGACAATGGAAGCCGTTACAGTCACGATGACTTTACCGCTAGCCTCGCCAATGGTACCTCTTATTTTGAAGAAATTGAAAATACGGTTCACGATGCCCCACTGGCCTTGGGTATAACCATCGACAAGAGGATTGCCCGTCGTCTGAGCGTTGAAACCGGCATTATATATACCCGTCTGGGATTCTGCGTCAAGACTGATGACCTCAGCTCCTTCTACCGTAAATACCGCAATGAGCTCTACTACCTCGGCATACCAGTGGGAGTGCGTTACAGTTTCATTGAACGCAAGAGGTTTGACCTCTATGCACTGCAGTGGCTGGTACTTGAAAAAGGCGTTGCCGGAAGGTGGTATGTTGACACCTATAACAACAATATAATTACCGAAACGGAGAGCACCAACCATGCCATACGCGGTATTCAGCTCTCTACCATTACAGGACTGGGAGGCGAGATCAAGCTGATGGGCAAATTCCATCTCTTCGGTCAGGGCGGTGTGCAGGTGTTCTACCTTAATAAGACACAACCCTACAATATACGCAGCTCACGGGTGGCATGGCCTTCCTTCCAGGCAGGGCTGAGAATCGGACTTTAACCAATGCAACTTAACATACTAACCAGCATCTTATTGTAACACAATACGAAGAAGAAATGAAAACAAAATTGCCGGCAAATATATTCCTGTTTCTCATGGTAATGATCACGGGTATCTTTACATCCTGCCAGGACAGGACCTACGAGGAGATCACCTACAAAGCCAATGTGCCTATTGTAATGGGCTTTGATGAATTCCGCAGTGCCGTGGTAAAAACATCTCCATTGGCCCTCACTAATCCGGGCAAGATCTATTTCAAGGACAATTTCATCTTCATCAATGAATTCCAGCAAGGCATTCATGTCATTGACAACACCAATCCCGAGGCCCCTATTAACCTCAACTTCATTGAAATACCCGGTAATATCGACATGGCCGTAAAGGGAAATGTACTTTTCGCCGACAGCTACATTGATCTGGTGGCCATAGATATTTCCGATCCATCAAATCCCACTGAGATCGACAGGGTGGAAAATGCCTTCCCCAATGTACTTCCACCAATGCCTGACTATACCTATCCCGTTTACGGACTTGATTTTGAGAAAGGTGTGGTAGTAGGCTGGGAAACCCGTGACGTAACGGAGGTGGTTGAAAAGGAAAACAGCTATGGACTGGGCAGGGTTACCTATGATAACGTGGGTGTACCATCCATCGGTCAGAATGAAGTGAGCATCACCCCATCCACTACCGGCATCGGTGGCTCCATGG